>DASROF010000174.1:0-7153 GCA_035647075.1 Vicinamibacterales bacterium
GACCATGCGGCCATCGGGCAGCGTGGCAGACGCCGCGCCGTCCGGAACCGGACCGAATCCGCCCGCGGATGCCCACGTCCCCGCCGCGACCTGGGGCACGTCGGCTTTCAGCATCAGCCACTGCCCCGCGCCCACGACGGCGGCGAGCACCGCCGCAAATACCACCCGTCTTGCGTTTCGAACGCTCACGTTCTTCTCCTCGATCACGGTTCAAGGCACACGTCTCCCAACCTGGCCAGGCGGCCGTTTCAAAACTTGATTTGGTTGGAAGTTGCTGCTGGGCTTCGAGGCAATCGGTGTGCCGGCACGTGATGCCGCGAGATAGCCCTAAAGTGCCGGTTCGTCCGCGTGCGACAGCTCAGAAAGGTTTGGAAAGGGGGGAACTCTTCCTGAATGCTTTCAACAGACAGGGAGACCAATGGGAAACGCAGGCAGTTACGCCGAACGGGAATTCCTGTGTAAGCTATGGCTATTCAAATCGTCAACTGTTCGGAGGTTTGTTGATGCGTGCAGCACAGATCCTGGTCCTCACCGCCCTCGTCCTGACGGTGGCCGCGAAATCGGCGCCGGCACACCATTCGTTCGCCGCCGAATTCGACGCGAACAAGCCGTTCAAATTCACGGGCAAGGTGACCGAGGTGAAGTGGATGAACCCGCACACCTTCTTCTACCTGGACGTCGCCGACGAGAAGACCGGCAAGGTCACGAACTGGGGCATGGAAATGGGCAGCCCGAACATCCTCATGCGCAGCGGTTGGCGCCGCGACACACTGAAGGTTGGCGACGTTGTCACGGTGGAAGGCAGCATGGCCAAGGACGGCTCACCCACGGGCAACGCACGAACGGTTGTCCTCGCCGCGTCAGGCAAGAAACTGTTCGCAGGCTCGAGCCAGGGGAGTACTCCTTAACTGCCGACTTCCAACGAATAACTCACAAGAGAGGCCGACCTTCGGGTCGGCCTTTTCTATTGATAGCGGAAGATCTTCGCGCCTCCCCACCCGCAGATGACAGTCGCCACTGCGAGTACGCCGACATGCGGTAGCGCGGCGGTCCAGTCGTATCCGAAATTCACCAGCTTGTGCATCGCATCCATCGTCCACCCGGTCGGCAGGGCAAGCGAGAGCGACTGCATCCACTTCGGCGTGATCTCGATCGGCCACCAGCAACCGCCAAGCGCCGCCAGCACCATGCTCGTCAGCACACCGATGCCTGCCATCTGGGCCATCGTGCGCGCGACATTCGCCAGGAGCAGCGCGAGCGAGGCGGTGAACGCGGCCCACGTGAGGAGGACCAGTATCACCATCGGCAGGCTTGATCCCCAATCCACACCGAAGACCAACCGGCCAACGATCATCGCAAACGCAAGTTGCACGAGACCCAGCGCCATCCGCGAGATCCACTTGCCGAGCACGATGGAGCCGGGTGTGATGGGCGTCGATGCCAGTCGCCGCAGCAGTCCCGCCTGACGCTCGACCACGAGCAGGATCGCGCCGCTCGTCAACAGAATGAGCATCGTGAACATCACCATCGTGCCTGGTACGGCCTGCGAGAACCCCGAAGGCGGATCGCGGCGACGGCCCGCCGATGTGACGGTCAACGTCAGCGGTCGCGGCGCGGACGCGAGCGCCTTGAAGGCCTCCGCCGTCACAGGCTGATCGCTGGCCTGCAGAACCGCGAGATCGGCGACCACGGTGTAGACCGCGCGGCTGACGCGCAGTTGATCGAAGTCGGCGCCAAGACCGCCGTCTTTCAGTTCGAATGTGACCGTCACCGGCGTGCGCGACCGCACGCTCTCCTCCGTGAAAACCGGGATGCTGAGGCGCCGGCGGTAGGTGTCTAATTCCGCCCGTGCCACCGGACGATCGACGCGATAGTGCTGCTGCTCGAGACGACGGATGATCTCGTCGAGGATCGGCCCCTGCTGCGCTGCGGTCTGCAGCGCAAGCGGATCGGGACGCTCCCCGCTGCCGCTGCCAAAGCCGCCGGTCACCGTGCCGATGAAGTAGAAGAACAGCAGCGGCATGAGAAACACCCACAGGAGTGTTTCCCGTTGCCGCAGCATGAACGACAGGTCCGCGCGGGCGATGAACGCGGCGTCGCGCATCTTGCTACGCACGGGCGAAGCTCCAGAGGCGGCGCCACGTCAGCGCAAATGCAGCCGCTGCGGGAATGCCGATGCCGAGTGCCGCCACCCCAAGCGCTGCGGGCGACACGCTGCCGTACATCAGATCTTTCAACCTCGCCACGGCGAGACCGTTCGGCGTCCACTGACCGATGCCGACCATCCACGCCGGCATCGATTCGAACGGAAAGAACGACCCGCCAAGCATCATCAGCGGAAACGTGAGCACGCTCGCGAGCAGCTCGCCGCCTCGCTGACTGCCAGCTGACGTCTGCATCACCATGAGCAGCGCCATGATCGCGCTGGAACCGAACGCACACCACACAAGCGCCAGCGGAACACGCGACCACGCCAGGTCAAACTGCATCACCGCCGCCAGCAGCCCGACGAGCGCGACCACCGCCGACACCGCAGCCCCCGCGAGCAGCTTGCCGAGCAGCAGACTGCCAGGGCTCTGAGGCGTGGCCATCAGGCGCCGCAGCGTGCCGTGCTGCTTCTCGTCCCAGATGTCCCCGCTCATCCCACTCGCGATGAACAGGAATGACATGAACAGCATGCCGGGAAGAAAGACCTGGCCGAAGTTCGGTGTCGGCGCCGCGGCCGGATCAGCGGCCTTCGTCGCCACACTGATCACCGGCGGCAGCAGCGACCCCTGAAGCGCCGTGATCTGGCGGTTGATCTCAACGGCAATCACAGCGACGTCTGCGGCATCCGGCGGACCTTTTCCCGTCTGGTCCGCGATGCGTCGAATCGGACCGCCGAACAACCGCTGCACGTAGAAGGCGGCGTCCACCAGCACCTCTGACCCCTGCTGCACGATTCCGGGCAGGATGCGCTGTGAGGGATTGGTCAGCAGCCGCAGGTTGGCGGCGCCAGTTCCGAACACCGCCGCTTGAAAGCCCTTCGGAAGGATCAAAAGCGCCGTGGCGTCACCGGCATCGATGAGCCGCCGCCCCTGGTCGAGCGTCACCACCTGTGTGTCGATTGGACTATTGCCCTGTCCCGCGGCGGTGGGGATCAACCGGCTGAGCACCGTGTTGTCCTGATCGACGATGAGGAGTCTGGCCCGCGGAGCGGCGCTATTCGTGCCAGCGATGAAATTGAGCAGCGCCGACAGCACGAGCGGAATGCCGATCCACAGCACGAGCGCGGCCGGATCCGCGAGCCGGCGCCGGACATCCTTCACCGTCGTGACGAGAACGAATCGCATCTACTCCCGCAGCTCGCGCCCGGTCAACGTGATGAAGAGACTCTCCAGGCTCGGTACGCTCAGTTTCGTTTCCTGAATCTCAGCGCCAGCCGCGGCCAGCGCGCTGAAGATCGCCGGCAGCTTGCGCGAGGCGCCCGTGGCCGCGATGGTCAGCGTGTCGGCGGTCACCGTGAGCACTTCGAGATGCTCGAGCGATGCGAGCGCGGAGGATGCGGCGGCTGGCTCGAAACGGCCGGTGAGGCGGAGCAGATCCTTTTCGCCGACGAGGCCTCTCAACTCGTCGAGTGTGCCGCTCGCCAGAAGCTTGCCGTGGTCAACAATTGCGATCTGGTCGCACAGGGTCTGCGCCTCCTCCATGTAGTGAGTGGTGTAGATCACGGTGGCACCCGCGTGCGCCTGCTGGCGAACGAGCTCGAGCAGGCGCACCCGGCTCTGGGGGTCGACGCCGGCGGTCGGCTCGTCGAGCAGGACGACGCGGGGACTGTGAACGATGCCGCATCCGAAATTGAGCCGGCGCTTCATGCCGCCGCTGAACTTCGACGTGCGATCGCGTCCACGATCCGCAAGCCCAATCAGCTCCAACACCTCGCCGACGCGCCGCCGCAGCGTGTCGCCGGACATGCCGTAGGCCGACCCCCAGTACTCGAGGTTGGCAGCCGCAGACAGATCTTCGTAGAGTGCAAGTTCCTGCGGGACGATACCCAGGTGGCGACGCGCCGCCGGACCATCGGCGACGACGTCGTGACCCATGGCGCTGACGCGCCCCGATGTCGGCTTCAACAGCCCGGAGATGCAGCCGATTGTCGTCGTCTTGCCGGCGCCGTTCGGGCCGAGCAGGCCGAGAATCTGCCCCGGTTCGGCAGTAAAGCTGATGTCGTTGACCGCGACCAGGTCGCCGTACTGCTTGCGCAGGTGCTGAACGTCAATCATCGTGTCAGAGGAATCCTCGTAGGCACCTCTTCAGGGGTGCCGGATAGTACACTGCCCTCATGACGATACGAGTGGCGACCATGTTCCTCGTCGTCTCGCTGGCCCCGGTCGCGGCGCAGGATGTGCCCGACGTTCCGAAAGATTCCACGGTCGTCATCCTCAACGGATGTGCGAAGGACGGGAAGTTCATCGTTGGCGAGCGGCGAGAAGATCAGCCCGGCTCGCTCGAAATTCAACCGGGCCGGCGCTTCCGCCTCAACGGTGCCAAGACCTTGATGAAGGACATCAAGGCGCACCAGCGGACCGCAATGCAGGTCAGGGGCCTGATTCGGAAAACCGACGTAACTCCTCAGGGGATTGGCGTGCTCGGAGGACGAGTGCGAATCGGAGGAGCGGTGCCGCGGGATGCCATCTCGGATCCCGCGCGCGATCCCGCCTATAACCAGACCGTGCTGGACGTGAAGTCGTGGCAGCCGCTGACGGGCGACTGCCGGTAGTTGGTTTACGACTTCTTCGTCGCAGTCAGCTTGCCGCCACCCGCGGACAGATCCATCGTGTTCCCATTCACCTTACCGGTGTAGGTCGTGCCGCCGGCTGTAAAGGTGATCTGATCGCCGTTCATCTTCGCGTTGGACACCTGAGCGCTGCCGAGCGTACCGCTCAGCTTCTGGAAATTCTGGCTGAGCGTCAACGCGCCACGACCCTGAACGTCCCACGTGCCCTGAACTTTCGCGGGAACGATCCAGAGGTGCGCCGTGCACCAGCTGACGCAATCGCCACCGACCGTCTCAGTCTGGTCGGGCTCCCACTCTCCCATCGTGAAGGTGTTCGAGACGATCCGTGTGCCAGGACGCATGTTGAGGATCGTCGGACGGAGACGCTCGTTCAGCTGCGGCAGCAGGAACAGCGTGATGACGTTGGCCTTCGAGAAGTCGGTCTCGAAGATATCGGCCTTGCGGAAAATGGCCCGATCGGCGACGCCGGCCGCCTGCGCGTTCTTCTGTGAGAGCGCGACCATGTCGGGGTTGTATTCGATCCCCTCGGATCGCGCGCCGCGCTTTGCCGCGGTGATGACCGTGCGGCCATCGCCGGAGCCGAGATCCATGTGGAAGTCCTGCGGCGTCAGCTTGGCCATGTCGAGCATCTTCTCGACGAGCTGCTGCGGTGTCGGCACCCAGACGACATCCTTGCCGGGCTGTCCGCTGAACGGTTCGAACGGCTTGGTCTGGGCCGCCGCCTGCGCGAAGGCGCTGCCGTGTGCCAGGACCAGGGCGGCCACAACAATCAACAGGGAACGTACATAGCGTGAAGTCATCTCAACCCTCTTAACCAAAGCCAATGGAGGCGGAATCTTACCGCAATACGGCCGGATCGGTCCGAAGCATTTACCGCACGTCAATACAGCCGGGTCGCGTAGCTGTCGTCGATGGACGCCTGCAGTTCCTCGATGCTCTGGGTCGTCACACCCTGATCTTTCAGCATCTGCGCGTAGGTCGGGAGCTCGGTGCGCTCGACACGGTAGTCGTCGTTCCACAACTTGGAGCGCATCAGGGCTTTGGCGCAATGGAGGTAGGCCTCCCGGACGGTGACCCGCATCGCCGACCGCGGATGCTTCCCGTTCACGGTCCAGCGCTCCAGCAGTGCTGGTTCCATGATGACTTCGGCAACGCCGTTCACCCGCAACGTCTCGTTGACGCCAGGGATAAGGAAAAGCAGGCCAACGTTGGCGTTGGTGACGACGTTGGTCAGCGAATCGAGCCGGTTGTTGCCTGGCCAATCGGGAATGAGGAGAGTCTGATCATCCAGCACATGGACAAACCCCGGACTATCCCCGCGGGGCGTAACGTCCGCCCCGCCAGTGCCTGACGTTCCCAGACACAGAAACGGCGAGAGGCCGATGAAGCGGCGCATGTGTGCATCGAGTTTTGGCAACGACTTGCGCAGCGATCGTTCGAGCGGCTGCGGGTAGCAGCCTCGCAGTTCATCGAGCGTGGCGATGGTGCTCATGGTGTGGCGTGCTCCTTCTCCGCGTATTCCACGCGGCCGTCGGCGTGCTTCGCGAAGCGTCCCTGTTCCTTCGGGTGGACCGGCGCGTTGTCGGGAAACGGCCACCCGCCGAACTGCGTCCGCTGGTAATCCCTGAAGGCCTCCTCCAACTCGGTCCTGGTGTTCATGACGAACGGCCCGTATTGCGCGACCGGCTCGCCGATCGGCCGTCCCTGCAGCAGCAGGATCTCGATCGGCCCGCGGTTCGCCTCGATGGTGACGGACTGGTCCGCCTGCACCTGTACTGCCGCGGGACCCGGAACATCCTGGTCCGCGACCTTCAGACCCTTGCCGGCGAATTGATGCAGCGTGCGAACAGTTCGGCCATCGCGCGCCGGCGGCAGCGTCCACACCGCACCGTCCTCCATGGCGATCGACCAGATGGCGAGATCGGATTCCGGATCTGCACCCCATGAATGCGGCGGCGGCGGCAGAGCCTCGACGTCGCCAAACGCTCCGGCGATCACCGTCACCTCGATTTTCCTGCCGTTCGCCCCGGCGTAGAAGCGCCGGGGAATCTGGTCGTTCCAGAACATCGTGAAGTAGGCGGGCACCATCTTGTTCTTCGCTGGCAGATTCAGCCAGATCTGGAAGAGTTCGAGTCTGTTTGGGCCGTTCGGATTGAGAAGCGGAAACATCTCCGAGTGCACGACGCCGGCGCCTGCGGTGAGCCATTGCACGTCGCCCATGCCGAAACGCGCTGTCGCCCCGAGCGAGTCAGAGTGGTCGATGTATCCCGTGCGGACAATGGTGACGGTCTCGAAGCCGCGGTGCGGATGCTGCGGAAAACCCGGGACGACGTCGCCGTGGTACATCCGCCAGCCGTCCTTGCCCTCGAAATCCTG
>DASROF010000175.1:0-3519 GCA_035647075.1 Vicinamibacterales bacterium
CGGACTGTACGCCGACGCGCACGAGACCTTCGGCGTAGTCGAGCGCCTCCCAGGTCAGACCGGCGATCGTCGCGCCGGGGATGTGCGTGTCGCGGCTGCCCTTGTCGCGCGTATCGAGCTTCGCGCCGCGGTCGACGAGCAACTGGATGACCTCGGGACGGCCCTTCAGCGCCGCCCCCATCAGCGGTGTCCGGCCTTCCTGATTTGCGCCGTTCGGGTCGAGCCCGAGATCCAGCAACATGCGCACGGCTTCGAGGTTTTCCTTCGGCGAGCGTTCGTAGGTGACACCGTCCACCCAGCCGATTCCCGCAGAGGCTGTGAGCGCGTTGTCACCTTGCGCGGTGACCGCCTTCGGATCGGCCTTGTAGTCGAGCAGCAGCTTCATCAGCGCCGTGTCACTCGACTGCGACGCGCGGATGAATGCCGTGGCGCCGTTCTCGTAGAACCACTGCATCGTGAAAATGGTGCGCGTCAGCGTGTTGTCCTTCACGCGCGCGTTCGGATCGGCACCCTTCTCGAGCAGCAGCTTAATCAGCTCGAGGTGATCCATGTCCGGCTTCGGGACCGGATAGTCGCCACCTTCGATGTTGCGGTTGTCGGTCGCGAGATAGAGCGGCGTCCAGCCGCCCTTGTTGGCGAGATTCGGATTCGCACCTCTGTCGAGGAGCAGCTTCGCGAGCTGATAGTTGCGGTTGTTCACTGCCGTCAGCAGCGGCGTCCAGCCGTACTCCGTCGGCTCGTTGATATCGGCCTTGGCGTCAAGGAGCAGCTTCGCTGACTCGATGTCGCCTTCGCGTGCAGCAAACACCAGCGGCGTCAGCCCACCGCCGCCGCCGCCGACCAATCCCGCTACGACGACTTCGGAGTCGTCGTCGAGCGGCTCCGCGGCACCCGCGTCAGCGGCAGCCGCAGCCTGAGCCGCTCCACCACCCGCTCGACCACCAGCGCCAGCGCCGCGTCCACGTCCACCGCCGTTTCGACCGCCCGCTCGTCCGGCGGCTGCCTGCGGCGTGGCACCCGCGCCAGCGGCATTCGCAACAGCAGGAGCCTGATCGGTTGTCGCTGGCGGTTGTGCCGGTGCCGCCGGCTGCTGTGCAGCATCCGCCGGTGGCTGGCCGGCCTGTCCGGCGCCGCCGGCGCGATTGGCGGTGAAGGCGTTGCGGGGACCACCGAGGTCCTGACCGTTCTGGTACTCGAACTCGAGCTGCTGTTCGTAGGTGCGGCCGGCGGCTTTGGCGCGCTCGCGACGCTTCTGCGCCTCTTCGACGGCGCGCGTGTTCACACGGGGCGCAATGTAGTTGCGTGGCAGACCGGCGCCGCCGGAACGCGCCGCGGGGTCGGCACCAGCCTTCAGCAATGCGGCGACGGCTTCCGGATGCTTCTGTTCCACCGCCCACATCAGAGCGGTCGTTCCACGGAGCGGCTCACGCGCGTTGACGTTCGCGCCAGCCTCCACAAGCAGCCTGATGACGTCGGGGTTGCCGTTGCGCGCGGCAAACATCACCATCGACTCGCCATTCGGTCCGAGCGCCTTCGCGTCGGCGCCGCCCTTGAGCAGACGATCGACGATCCGAGGATCGCCATACAGCGCGGCCATCGCCAATGGCGTCATGCCTTCACGATTGGCGGCCGACTTCGCGCCGGCGCGCATCAGCAGGTCGACAGCCTCGACGCTGTCGCGATAGACCGCCCAGTGCAGCGCGGTCGCTCCATCACTCTGCGGCGCGTTCACGTCCGCACCCTTCTGAACCAGCACGCGTGCGGCCGCGACATCGCCGCGTTCAATGGCGTTCGCCACATCTGAACCGGCGGCGCCAATGCCCGCGCTGATGCTCAGGATGACGACGAACGCACCAAGCAGAGTCCCTGCTTTCATGAAACCTCTTTCCTCAGACCTAAAAGGATAAACCGGCGGGATGGCAGAAACGGCCGAGCCGTGAGGTCGGTGGCGCGCGAATTTCGTAAAACTTTTGTTAAGGCGTGCTTTTCATTGCTTCAGCGCCGTGCCTACCAGGTCACCGAGCTGAGCGGCCGTGTACTGGTTGCCTTCGATGTTCGCGACCATCACGCCCTGCCGGTTGATGACCGCCGTGCGGACGGAATGACTCATCAGCCCTTCATCCGCGAAAAAATCCACGCCGAACATGTTGCAGACGCGTTCAACGTCCGGTGCGTTGCCCGTCATGAAATGCCACGTCTTCGCGTCGGCCTTCCACTGGCTCGCGTACTGAGCCAGCACGTCCGGTGTATCGCGCGCGGGATCGAAGGTCACCGTCAGCAACACCAGGTCGCGTCCCATGCGCTCTTTGAACCGGTCGCGGACGACGCTGAAGTGATTCGCCACGCGGTAGCAGAACTGCGGCAGTACACAACTCGTGTAGATGAAGTTAACGCCGACGACTTTGCCCTTGAACTGCGACAAAGACACGCGCTGCCGTGCCTGGTCGATCAGCGTGAAGTCGGGAACGGTCTGGCCGACTATCAGGGGCTTCGGCGCGGTTCCCGACAGCTTCGTGAGCAGGCGCAGCCGCCGCGCCGCGATCGGATCCTGCTCCACGCTCTGATAGCGAATCGTCTTGACAGCCTCGATGTACCCGAAGTCCTTCTGCAGGACGAGCGTGAACGACACGATCGTGCCCGGCACGAGTCCGTTCAGCTCCTTCGCATCCCGCACCTCGAACGGCATCGTCATCGCCGGCATCACACCGGTGATCGCATCGTGCGAGATGATGACGCTCTTCCGTGCGGGGTCGACCTGCAGGACCATGCCCTTCATCGCATGACGCACTGGCTGCGGCGTCTGGCCTGATACGGCTACGACGGCGACCGAGAGTCCCGTCAGCAGCGTCACCACCAGCAAGAGGCCCCGGTACGGGCCGACCCTCAGGTCCACCCTCCGCCGATCAGCGTGATCAGCGAGTGGTGCCATTCGCGTTCGCCGCGCGCAGCGGGAGGAGCGGTCGCTGCAGCGGCTTGACACTGTCGGCGAATTCGGTGATTTCAATGAACTGGTTCTTGCCGACGTTGGAAAAGTGCTGCCGCGTGTTACTCACCGGCCACCAGACGTCCACGTCCACGGTGCGGGCATTTGCACCTAGACCGATGTGCTGTTGCAGCGGCGACGCACCGAACGAGCCGCCAGGGCCCACCGTGCGGTGAATGCTCCGCCGGCCAGAGGCACCTTCCACAGTAACCGTGATGCGAGCCCCGATGGCCACGCGGTTCGATTTGACGCCAACGAGCTTCACCGTGAGCCAATCGTTGCCATGGCCGGGATTGTCGAAGAGCCGCAGCGCGTGCGCATCACCCGGCGTCGCGCCGCCCACTTCGAACACGATCTCCTCGTCGCCGTCGTGATCGAGATCGGCGAAGGCCACGCCGTGGCCCTTGTGCAGTTCACCGGTCCCTGACGAGCTCGTCACGTCGACGAACGACTTCCCTTCCTTGTTACGGAACAACATGCTCGGGACGAGCGAGCCGTAGGACGGGTTGCCGGTACCCAGATAGAGATCGAGGAAT
>DASROF010000176.1:0-42240 GCA_035647075.1 Vicinamibacterales bacterium
CCCTTCGAGTATCTGATGCGGGGTTGACGGCGGCCGAAGCGCAAGCGCGGTTCGAGGAGTGCGGGCCAAACGCCGTTCCCGCAGGAGCGCCGGTATCTCCGTGGCATGTTCTGCTGTCGCAATTCCGAAGCGTCGTCACGCTGTTGCTCGTCAGCGCACTCGTCATCGCTGCGCTGACTGGGGACGCTGCTGACGCCGCCGCAATCGCGGCCGTGCTCGTCCTGAATGTGGGACTCGGATTCGCGGTCGAAATCCGCGCTCATCGGGCCGTCGCGGCACTGAAGACTCTCGAGCCGCGCGTTGCGGTCGCTCTGCGGGATGGGGTGGCGGCCGAGATCGACGCGTATGCCGTCGTACCTGGTGATGTGCTGATCCTCGAAGCGGGACAAGGCGTCCCTGCCGATGGGCGCCTGCTCAGTGGTGAGGTCGAGGTCAACGAAGCCGCACTCACCGGCGAGTCCGTCCCGGTCTGGAAAAGCGTCGGGGCGGAGGTCGCGGCCGGCGTCGCGCTACCCGACCGTTCCACGATGATCCACGCCGGCACGCTCGTGGTTGGGGGCGCCGCGCGAGCGGTGGTCGTGGCGACAGGAGGCGCGACGGAGCTGGGGGCCATCGGCCATCTGGTTGGTACGACAGCGCCCCGCAAAACGCCGCTTGAACTGCAGTTGGATGCACTCGGACGGCAACTGGTCTGGGCGGCGCTCCTCGTCGCTCTCGCAACGGGCGTGCTGGCGTGGGTGAACGGGAGCAGCCTTGCGTTCGTGCTTGAATCGGCCATTGCGCTCGCGGTCGCCGCGGTGCCTGAAGGGCTCCCTGCGGTTGCGACCATCGGTCTGGCCGTCGCTGTCCGTCGGATGGCGCGACAGCACGCCCTCGTCCGGCGGCTGCCGGTGGTGGAAACGCTCGGTTCCGTGACCGTGCTCTGTACCGACAAGACCGGCACGTTGACAGCCGGCGAAATGACGGTGACGACGATCCGCACGTGCGACCGGGTGTACGAGGTGAGCGGTGTCGGCTTCGAGCCGGTGGGCGCCTTCAGTGCCGGCGGGCATTCTGTGAACGTGTGCGGTCACACTGATCTCGAGGCCGCTCTCGAGACAGGTGCGGCGGCGGGCCGGGGCGATGTCATCCTCGCATCCACCGGATGGACGTCACGCGGTGATCCAACGGAGGTCGCCCTGGCCAGCGCGGCCCTGAAAGCCGGCATCGACCGCGCCGCCGTGACGCGCGACATGCCGGAGGTTGGCGAGGTGCCGTTTTCGAGCGAACGCCAGCTGATGGCGATCTTTCATCGGCACCCCGCGACCGGACGGACGACCGCCTTCGTCAAGGGTGCGCCGCACCGCGTCCTCGACCTCTGCTGGTCTGTGTTCAGCCGAGGGGACTCACGGCCGCTCGACGCGGCGACCCGGCAGATGCTTCACCGCGCGAACGCGGACATGGCGGCGCGCGGCCTTCGAGTGCTGGCCCTGGCGACCGGCGACGTGTCTCACCCGGACGAACGGTCCCTTCTCGGCCTGACATTCATTGCGCTGGTGGGGATCAGCGATCCGCCCGCTGCTGGAGTCAAGGAAGCGGTCGGCGCCTTCCGGCGCGCCGGCATCCGCACGGTGATGCTGACAGGCGACCAGCGAGGCACTGCCGAGGCCATCGCGCGCGAGCTGCAGCTCGGGGCGGACACCGAGGCGTTGACCGGTGATGAGGTGGACGCCCTGTCGGATTCCGAACTGGATCGGCGGCTGGCCACGGCGACGGTGTTCAGCCGCGTCAGCCCCGCAGCCAAGTTGCGGTTGGTGACGGCGTATCAGCGGCGCGGCGAGGTCGTGGCAATGATCGGCGACGGCGTCAACGATGCCGCGGCGCTGAAGCGGGCAGACGTGGGTGTGACGATGGGCCGGCGTGGCACGGAAGTCGCCAGGGACACGGCGACGATCGTCCTGACCGACGATCGGTTCGAAACAATCGGAGCGGCGATTGCCGAAGGCCGGCTGGTCTTCGAGAACATCAGGCGCTTCGTCTTCTACCTGTTCAGCTGCAACCTTGCGGAAGTCATCGTGCTGCTCGGCACCAGTGCGGCAGGGTGGCCGTTGCCGCTCGCGCCGATCCAGGTGCTGTGGCTCAACCTGGTGACCGACAGCCTGCCGGCGCTGGCCCTCGCCGTCGAGCCAGGGCGAGGCGAGCTCCTTCAGCGGCCTCCCCGCCGCCAGAAGGACGCGCTCCTCTCGAGAGAGTTCCTGTTCCGCATCGCCTTCTACGCGATGCTGATCGCGGCGCCGGTGCTCGGGGCGATCGTCTGGCAGACGGTGACTGGCGTCGCCTACGCGCGGGCGGTCACCATCAACTTCGCCGTTCTCGGGCTCGCGCAGTTGCTGCATCTCGGCAACGCACGCGATGAGGGTCCGGTCGTGAGCTGGCACCGCGCCGTGGCGAACCGCGCCGCGCTCGCCGCGCTCGCCGCCAGTCTGCTGTCACTATTCGTCGTCATTCAGGTCCCCGCACTGGCGCGTCTGCTGCACCTGGTTCCATTGCACGGCAGCGACTGGCTGCTGGTCGGCGCGCTATCGCTGGTGCCGGCGATCGTCGGGCAGGCGGTCAAGATCGCCGATCAATGGCGGCGCGGCACGGGAGCGGTGGTATGAAACTCTCGGTTCTCGCGCTCGACTACGACGGCACGATTGCCACGAATGGGCACGTCGACGCGGATGTGCGTCAGGCCATCGCCGAGGCGCGCACCAGCGGCATCACGGTGTTGCTGGTGACAGGTCGAATCCTGTCGGAACTGCGTCGCGTGGCCGGGGGCCTGCACTTTGTGGATGGTGTCATCGCCGAAAACGGCGCCGTGGTGCACTTCCCCGATAGCGATCACACGTCGGTGCTGGCGCCGCGGCTTGCCGAACCACTGGTGAAGGCGCTCGAGCACGAGGGCGTCACGTTTCAACCGGGCGAGAGCCTGATTGATGCGGACGCAGCCGACGCTCAACGGCTGTTGTCGGTGATCCGTCGGCTGGAGTTGCCGTACGTGCTCGTCTTCAACCGCGGGCGCGTGATGATCCTGCCACAGGGAGTGAGCAAAGCCACCGGACTGCAGGCGGCGCTGCAGATGCTGCGGCTGTCGCCGCGCAACACGGTGGCGATCGGCGACGCCGAAAACGACCACGAGCTGCTGCGTCTGTCGGAGTGTGGGCTGGCGGTGAAGTGGGGCAGCCCGGTCTTGCAGGCCGCCGCAGACGCGGTGGTCGCAGGAGCGAGTCCGCTGGATGCAGCGGCCTACATCCGGGGGCTGGCGGCCCCCGATCGCCCGCGGCTTCCCGCACGGGCGCGGCGGTACCTCCGCCTTGGCCATACGGAAGATGGTCGTGAGTTTGCGCTTGCCGTGAAGGGACGCAACGTGCTGGTCGCCGGCGATGCGAAATCCGGAAAGTCCTGGATCGCCGGGCTGCTCTGCGAGCAGCTGATTCTTCTTGGCTATTGTGTCTGCGTCCTTGACCCTGAAGGTGATTACCGATCACTCGAAGCGCTGCCGGGTGTCACCGTGCTGGGCGGCGAGGATCCACCGCCGACGCCGCGCGAGCTGCTGCGAGCGTTGCGCTATCCCGATCGCAGCATCGTCATCGACCTGTCACGGCTGCCCCAGGACGACAAGATCGCCTACATCCGCGCCGCGCTTCCCGCGATCAATCGCATGCGCCGACGAACCGGCCTGCCCCATCGGATCCTGCTCGATGAGGCACATTACTTCCTCCACGATGGCGAGGCACAGTGCCTTCTGGACCTGGAACACAACGGCTACACCGTCGTGACCTATTGCGCCTCGCGGCTTCCTTCGAAGCTGCTGGCCGCCACGGAAGTCATGATCGTCACGTGCGAATCGAACGGCGAGGAGCTCGAGGCGCTGTACCGTCGGTGCGACACGTGCCAGATCCAGATGGACGCCGCTGCGTGGCGACGGCTGCTGTGCCATGTCGCAATCGGTCAGGCCGTGGCGCTGCCGATTACCGAGGAAGCGGGCGGCACGCTGCGCCTGTTCAACATCGGCAAGCGCCTGACGCCGCACGTCCGCCATCGGGAAAAGTATGTAGACGTTCCGGTCACCGATCAGAACGCGTTCGTATTTGGCGGCGACGGATCGCCCGCACGAGCGCGGACGCTGCGTGAATTCGTCTTCGCGCTCGAGTCACACCCGGTTCCCGCGCTGCGCGAGTACTTGCAACGGGGAGACTTCTCGCGGTGGATAGGCGACGTGTTCGGCGACCGTGCGCTGGCAGCCGAGGTCCATGAACGGGAACAGCGTTACGTCGATGGCGCCAACGGCGACACCATTCCTGAAATCGTCAGCGCGATTCGAGGCCGCTACGATCTCACGGTCAGCGATGAGGAGGAGCTGCGCGTTGAAGGACGACCCGAACGTGCAGCGTAGGTATGCGAACGGTACTGACGGCATTGGCGATCGGACTCCTCGTGACGACGGCGGTGTCGGCGCAGTCCCTGATCGGCGAACCACACATCGTTGCGGTGACAGCCGGGGATACGCTCTTGTCGCTCGGTTCACGCTTCGGTATTGATCCGGCGACGATCGCACGCGACAACGCGCGATCCCCTGAGGCGCCGCTTCGCGTCGGCGAGATGCTGAGGCTGGACAACAGGCACATTATTCCGGCGTTCACCCCAGGCACGGCGATCCTGATCAACGTCCCGCAGCGGATGCTCTTCCTGGCTGCGGAGGGTGGTGCCAGGGCATTCCCGGTGGCAGTTGGCCGTGCCGGATGGCCGACGCCGCTCGGCGCCTTCTCCATCGTCAGCAAGGAGGTCAATCCCACCTGGGACGTTCCGGAGTCCATCCGTGAAGAGGCACGCCGGGCGGGCCGTTCACTCCCGCAGAAAGTTCCACCGGGACCGGACAATCCCCTTGGTGCCTACTGGATGGCCCTGAGTGGGGGCGGCATTGGCATCCACGGTACCAACGTTCCGAGCAGTGTGTACCGTGCAGTCACGCACGGATGCATCCGCCTGCGTCCGGAGGACATCGCGGCGCTCTTTGCGGAGGTGCAGGTGGGCGCGAAAGGCGTGCTGACCTACCAGCCCGTCCTTGCCGCCGTCGCCGGCAGCGACATCTTTGTCGAAGCGCATCGCGACGTCTACGGTCGCGGTCCCGCGGATGCGCTCGCATTCGTGAAGGCGCAGACGCAGGCCCTTGGTGTCTTCGACAGGATCGACTGGGCTGTTGTGGCGCAGGTGATTCGCGAGCGAGCGGGAATCGCCCGAGTGGTGACGCTGGCACACTCTGACGGACCAGATGCGAAATAGTCCGCGCTGGAATGCTCGGCGTCGGTCGGGTGGCGCGGAGACGTACTAACGCGCTGACTAGTAGATCCTTACTATTGCCGCTCTCCGGGCGCCCGCATAGATTCCGGGGATGCCCCACATCTCAGTCCCGTCGGGGGTTCCCGGGATGCGCAGTCTTCTGCAGGCGCGCCCGGAAACCGCTGGTCCGATCACCGCGCTGGCGCAGACCCTCTTGTACGCGCCAAACAGTCTCTCGCGCGGAGATCGGGAGCTGATCGCTGCATACGTCTCGGCGCTCAACGACTGCACGTTCTGTTGCACCAGCCACGCGGCCATCGCCGCGTGTCATCTCCAGGACCAATCGCTGGTTGATGAGGTCCTGCGAAGCCCTGATGCAGCCCCGGTCACGCCGAAGCTGAGGGCGCTTCTGGCTATCGCCGCGCGTGTGCAGCAGAGCGGCCGCGCGGTCCGCGTTGAGGACGTCGAGCGGGCGCGGCGCGAAGGCGCCACCGACACGGAAATCCACGACACCGTGCTGATCGCCGCCGCGTTCTGCATGTTCAACCGCTACGTCGACGGTCTTGGCGCGTGGACGCCCACCGACGCCGAGGGGTACCGCCAGCGGGCCCGGCATGTGGCCGAGCACGGCTATGCGATGCCGCTGCCGGCAGCCATGACTCGGTCGGAGAGTGACACGTAATCCCCAATCGAGGTCCACACCACTGATGACGATGAACAACCGATCCTGGCGAATCGTTGCCGTCTGCGCAGCGGCCGCCCTTCTCCTCGCCCGCGCCGCCGACGCGCAATTGGCCGTCGCCACGCTTGCGGGCCGTGTCAGCGATCCACAGAGCAGACCCGCGCCTGGCGCGACCGTCTCAGTGCGCCATGCAGGGACGGGTGCCACGTGGACGTCCGTCAGCGCGGCCGATGGCCGCTTTGCGGTGCCCAACCTTCCGCCAGGTCCGTACACGGTGGACGTGCAGCTCACCGGGTTTGCGCTCTGGCGCGCCACCGGCATCACGCTGCGAGTTGGCCAGGAGCATGTGCTGACCATCCAGCTTCGGCTGGGGTCTGTGCAGGAAACCGTCTCCGCCAGCGCATCGACCCGCGTTCTGGACACTGCCGTTGACGGTGTGCTTGACGCGCGAGAGATCGAGGCGCTGCCGCTGAACGGCCGCAACTTCATGGAACTGGCACTGCTGGTGCCGGGCAACGTCCCGACGCCGGTGTTCGACCCGACGAAGACTAATAGCGTGCTCATTTCTTCGGCCGGTCAGCTCGGACGCGGCGGCAATATCACCATCGACGGGCAGGACAGCAATGACGACGTGGTCGGTGGGCCGCTGTTGAATCTGCCGATCGACGCAGTCCAGGAATTCCAGATTGCGACGAACCGGTTTGGCGCCGACATCGGCCGCTCGGCGTCGTCGGTGATCAACGTCGTCACGCGTTCCGGCTCGAATACGGTCCGGGGATCCGCCGGATTGTTTCTGCGCGATGACGCCTGGCAGGCGCTGCCGAAGCTCGTGGACGACAGCAACGGCACACCGCCGTTCAGCCGACGGCACCTGTCAGGAGCGATGGGGGGGCCGCTCCAGCGGGATCGTCTGTTCTGGTTCGCCGCCGCCGAGTATCGCCACCAGGATGGCGGGATTCTGGTGGGAGCCCGGGATACGGCGCAGCGGACGATTCGCACCAGCTTTGCCGAGGCGCCGTTGCGCGACCGTCTCTGGTCGCTTCGCCTCGACACGGGTGGAGGGGCCAACCGCTTTACGGGTCGCTATGCGGGTGAGTGGGCGAACGATACTGCCAGCAGCGCTGGCGAGCGGGCGCTCGGATCGGCGACGCAGCGGCAGGAAGCGATGAACCGGTATAACAGCCTGCTCGGCACCTGGAGCGCGGCGCCCTCGTCAACGTTCGTCAACGCGCTGAGCGTCAGCGTCAGCACGTTCCTGAACCGGACACGCCCGGCGGCGACCGCGCCGCAGCTCACCTTCCCCAGTCTCCTCGACGGCGCGTCGTTCCGGATGCCGCAGGAGACGCGACAAACGCGCTGGCAGTTCGCCAACACGTCAACGCTCGTGCGCGGCAGCCATAACGTCCGGTTCGGTGGCGAGGTGCAGCGAATCGACGGCGAGTTCCGTCTCGGTGTCTTCCAGCAGGGGCGAATCGAGCTCGTACAGGACTTCCCGTCGTTCGACCACACCGGCGACGGACGCATCGACGACAACGACCTGCTGTTCGCGGTGACGCTCCGCAGCGGCAAGCCCGATCAGGCGCTGCTCCTACCCGATTCCGACAACACACACGTCGCCGGTTTTCTCCAGGACGACTGGGCGGTCTCGAGCCGCCTGCAGATCAACGCCGGCCTGCGTTACGAGCTCGACACGGAGGTCAACAACCGGAGTCGCGTTGACGAGCTGAATCCGATCGTTCAACCGTTCGTGACGGTTGACCGCACCCGTGACACCAACAACCTGGCCCCGCGCCTCGGCTTTGCATGGAATGTGTCGGACGACGGCCTGGTCGTCCGTGGCGGCTACGGCATCTACTACGACCGCGTCGTGCTTCAGATTCAGTCGCTCGAGCGCGGTCTGGACGGCCGGGCGCTGCCGATCGAAGTCCGTGCCGGCAACGTGTTCTTCCTGGATCCGAACACCGGCCTGCTGCCGCCGTTCGCTCCGACGATGTCGAACCCCTTCACCGGCTTTATCCTGCCTGGCGCCGGCGCCTCCGGCATCAACATCATTGATCCGCGTCTGCAGAACCCGATGGTGCACGAGTTCCACATCGGGGTGGAGCAGCCGCTGCTCGGAGGACGCGCCCGCATCGATGTGCTGCATGACCGCGGACGCCACTTCCTGATCGGACGCACCGTCGGCGAGGTGTTCAACCCGGTCGTTGGTGGACCCGATCGCGTGGTCAACATCGAATCCAGCGCGCGGACCGAGTACGACGCGCTGATGGTGGAGATGGAGCGCGGGTTCAGAGGTGGGCATCGGATCCGGGCCAGCTACACCCTGGCAAGGGCGATGAACTACGCGAACGACGATCAGATTCCGTTCCTCAATGGACCGATCGACCCGACCGATCTCGACAAGGAATTCGGCCCGGCGCCCACGGATCGGCGCCACCGGTTCGTCGCGTCGGGGCAGGCGCAGCTGCCCGGCGCGCTCACGGTGGCGGCGCTCTTCACGGCGTCATCGGGAGTGCCGATGGACATCATGATGCCCGACAGCATCACGCGGATCCCGAGCATCCAGCGAAACGCGGGCGGCCGCAGGTTCCAGACGCCGGGCGAGTTGAACGCGTTCATCACCGAGGCTAACGCGTCCGGCGGCGTCAACGGCGTGCTCCTCCCGCTGGTGTCGGATAGCGCGCGGTTCAACGACATGTTCAGCTCTCTCGATCTCCGGGTCTCGCGCCCCTTCGCGATCGGCGCGACCATCCGTGTCGAGCCGATGCTCGAGGTGTTCAATCTGTTCGACACCACGAACGTGCTCGGACTCACCAACGTGAACTACTCGGGCTTCTCGAACGTGCTGGTTCGCGACTCCGACGACCCGGGCTCGGCAGGATACCTGCGTTCCAGCAGCTTCGGCCGACCGGTGACAACTGCCGGCGGTGTGTTCGGATCGGGCGGTCCGCGCGCAATGCAGCTGGCGGTGCGTGTGAC
This sequence comes from Vicinamibacterales bacterium, assembly GCA_035647075.1. Lineage (GTDB taxonomy): Bacteria > Acidobacteriota > Vicinamibacteria > Vicinamibacterales > UBA2999 > Gp6-AA40. The sequence goes on from DASROF010000176.1 coordinate 8,963, forward strand.
GTTCTGATGCCGTCGTCTTCGCCGCGCCGCCTGACGACATGGGCGGCCACGGCGATGATCGTCACGCAGGTCATCGGCGTCGGAATCTTCCTCACGCCCGCGTCGATGATGCGCTCGGTCGGCGGCCTCGCGCCGGCGCTGCTCGTCTGGCTCATCGTCGGGCTTCTCAGCGTTGCCGGCGCGCTCTGCTATGCAGAGCTCACCACCCGGTTTCCACAGGCGGGCGGCGGATACGTCTTCCTCCGCGAAGCCTTCGGCTCCCGCGCAGCCTTCGTCTTCGGTTGGATCTCACTGCTCGTCACCGACCCCGGGATCACCGCGGCGCTGGCGATCGGCTTCGCGCAGTACTTTCTTGCCGCCATTGACGCTCCGTCGTCCTTCCTGACGGCGACCGCAATCGCGACGGTGTGTGTCTTCGGTGTCGTGACGCTGGCGGGCCGAAGTGTCAGCAGCGTCATCCTTCGCTGGACAGCGGCCGCGAAACTGGCCATCGTCGGCCTCCTTGTTGTCCTCGGCGTGCTGCGGGCCGGGTCCGCCGCGGGTTCAATCGCGGCGGCACCAGATGCGGTGCCAATGAGCATGGGCGCGCTTGCCGGCGCGGTGATCGCCGCCTTCTTCGCCTTCGGTGGCTGGTGGGAACTGGGGCGGATGAGCGAAGAGGTCGAAGCACCGCGGCGGACGATGCCGCGCGCCCTGATCGGCGGCGTCGCCATCGTCACCGGCGTCTACGCGCTGATCACGATCGCCTACACCTTGGGGACATCCGGCCGGATGGCCGGCGACAGCGACGTGGCATTCGTTGCTGACGTCGGCCGGGCGCTTTTCGGTCCGACGGCCGGTCGGACCCTCGCGGCCGTCGTGGTCGTGGCGGTCTCCGGCAGCCTGGCGGCGACGTTGCTGGCGTCGCCGCGAATGTACCTGGCGATGTCGCGAGACAAGCTGTTTCCAGGTGGATGGCTGCGGTTCGACCTGCGCCGCGGCACGGCACCGGGAGCGACGTTGATTCAGGGCGGCCTCGCGTGCGTCCTGATTGCGCTCGGAACCTTCGAGCAGATCCTTGGCTATTTCATTCCGATTACGATCTTCTTCCTTGGGTTGTCAGCGGCGTCGCTCTTCCGGCTTCCACGTCCCGCCGCCGATGACCCGGCTTTTCGGACGCCATTTCACCCGCTGCCTCTCGTTCTGTTCCTGTGCCTGATCGCCGTCGTATTGATTCTCTTTGCAGTCGGTCGACCGCGCGAAACGCTCATCGGCGCGGCGATCGCCATACTCGGCGTACCCGCATCCTTCATTGCCGAACGGACTCTCGGCCAGCGCGCGTCTTCGTAGCCGCGCTGTTTCAACAGATCTCCTCGTCGTCGATGTCGTCAATCGCTGACGGTATGACCAGAATCTGGTTGTCGACACGGCGGATACCAGGAGCGCTGGCCGCGCCCCGCTCCGCAGCCTCACGCTGCAGCCAGGATCCGACCGTTCCGGTCAGCGTGACGAGGTCGCCGGCGACTTCGACACGCAGGTTGCGCGCGTCGAGATCCGCATTGCGGTGCAGCGAGGCGACGATGCGGCGATGGATGTCGCGAAACGCCGGCTTCGGCGCCACCTCGATGTAGTTCACCACGGCGCGTACGCCGGGGACGTGCTGCACGGCGGCGGCCGCCGCTTCTTTCTGCGTGAACCACTCGACAGTCCCGGTCAGTGCGACATGGCCGTGGTGCACCGCGATTTGCACGTTGTCGGGCACCGTCGTCTGCACCTTCAACGCGGCAGCAGCGTCGGCGGCGATATCCGCATCCGTCCGGTCGACGGTCAGGCGAACCGTGATGTCGTTGGCGACGGCGCGCACGCCGCGCACGCGTTTCACGATGCGTTCAGCCGCAAGCTTGCCGGCATAGGTGTCGACAAAGCCGGTGAGCGTGACTACCCCGTCCTTCGCAGAGACGCCGATTGCGCCGGCATCGACGCCGGGATCCCAGTCCAGCTCGCGGACCACAAATGTGCGAAGCCGCAGGTCCGTACCGGTGAGTGTGGCGGTTGTCATAACTGTGCTCCTTTGACCTGAAGAGGCGAGCTTTATGCCATCGGGAACGTATGGGACCTGGCCACAATTGCCCGGTAATCGAGCGCCCCTCAGGCCGGCTGGCGTGGATGGCTGCGGATTAGTTACCAGCGGCCGTGGGAATTCACTGCTCCTCAGAGCGAGCCGGCCGACGTGACCCTCGAAGAGGCTGCGATCTGATGGATCCGCCAAACCGCTACGAGGGCGATCGTGGACACCGGGCGCACGATTCGGCTGCCGGTCCACGATGTCGAGATGCTGAACCGCATGGCTCCAGCCCGCCGGTGCCGCTCGATTCACCGATTACGGGCGATGTCGTGTTTGGTGAGGTCGTGCCCGACAGCGACACCTTGAGCCCGGAAGCCGCGCTGCTCAAACAGGACGAACGCCACCACGCCACACTGGCGCGGGCGTCGCGTACTGCGCGCGAATGCGAGATCCTCGAGTTGAGTTCGATCTTCGCCACTCCCGCGGGCGCAGGCGCTCGACAGCGAAAACGGCGCGCCCGCGGAGGAACATCGTTCTTGGTTCGCGCGGCGTCGCGTGCGTGCGAGCAGCGGACACGCAACACCCACCACGCGATCGCGCGATTGCAGGTTCAGCTAGGCGTGAATGCCTGCCTTCCTCAAGATCGTCATCATCGGACACCAATTCGTGAACGCGGACTGGAACAGGTTCAGACCCACGAACAGCGTGAGCCACAGGAAGTTGACGTTGACGTAAATCCCGAGCAGTACGCTCAGGGTGACAAGTGTGCCGGCAATCAGCCGGAGTGCGCGTTCGACAGTCATGGCGGGCTCCCTTCGCCGGCGTCAGCCGGCCGCAGCGGGTTCGAGGACGATGCCACCGGGAGCGCGCGCCGCCGATGGCTGATGAAGAACAGGACGGGAACGGTGACTCGGGAAAGCAGCAGCGAAGCGACTTCGCCGGCCATCAGCGAGATCGCCAGCCCCTGAAAGATCGGGTCGAACAGGATGACGGCTGAGCCGACAATGACCGCGGCCGCGGTCAGCGCCATCGGTCGGAAGCGCACGGCCCCGGCATCGACGACCGCCTCCGCCAGAGGCATGCCCTCGCGCAGGCGAAGTTGGATGAAGTCGACCAGAATGATCGAGTTGCGGACCACGATCCCCGCGCCGGCGATGAAGCCGATCATCGACGTGGCAGTGAAGAACGCACCCATCGCGGCATGTGCGGGGAGGATACCGACAAGCGAGAACGGAATCGCCGCCATGATCGTTAATGGCACGCCAAACGACTGGAACCACCACACGACGAGGACGTAAATGAGCACCAGTACCGCGGCGAAGGCGAGGCCGAGGTCGCGGAATACCTCATAGGTGATGTGCCACTCGCCATCCCATTTCATGGCGTACTTCGTCGTGTCGAACGGCTGCTGCGTGCTGTAGATCTCGAAGGCGTAGCCTTCCAGGAGGACCGTCCGCGAGATGACCTCGTTCATCCGGAGAATGGCGTAGACCGGACTCTCCGCACCGCCCGCGAGGTCGCCGGTGACGTAGGTGACCGGCCGCAGATTCTTGTGATAGATGCTGACGTTCTCCGTCTGCGGTTGCTCGCGTGTCAGCTCGCCAATCGCGACGCCACGCGCGCCGAGCCGGATCGACCGGATGGTGTCGAGCGATTCGCGCTGGGCCCGCGGCAGCCGCAGCACGACCGGGACCTCTTCGCGTGCACGCTCGTCGTGCAGCAGTCCCAGCCGGCGCCCTTCCGTCGCCAGGCGCACCGCGGCCGCGACGTCGGCGGCATGCAGGCCGGCCGCGCTGGCGCGCGTAGCATCGACGACAAGTGCGGTCTTCGGTTGCGGTGACTCCACGTACCAGTCAACGTCGACGACGCCCGCTGTGCGTTCCAGGATCGTCTTGACATGCTGGGCGATCTCCCGGCGCCGTTGCGCGTCGGGGCCGTAGATTTCCGCGACCATCGTCTGCAGGACCGGCGGCCCAGGCGGCACCTCGGCGACCTGAATCGTCGCGTTGAAGCGCGCGGCAACGGGCTGCAGGCGCGTGCGCACGCGCTTCGCGATGTCGTGACTCTGTTCGTCGCGCTCACCTTTTGCGAGGAGGTTCACCTGCAGGTCGGCGAGGTGAGGACCCCGGCGCAGGAAGTAATGCCGCACGAGGCCATTGAAGTTGTAGGGCGAGGCCAGGCCGACATAGCTCTGGACATCGCGGACGCCTGGGTCCGACAACACTGCCGACGCGAGCTCAGACGCCACTCGTGCGGTCTGCTCCAGCGGCGTTCCCTCGGGCATGTCGACGATGACCTGGAATTCGCTCTTGTTGTCGAACGGCAGCATTTTGACCGTGACGATCTTCAACGGCACGAGTGCGATCGCTGCGAGCAGCAGCGCCGCAACGCCACTGAGGAACAGAAGGCGGGCTCGGCCGCTGGAGACCAGCACGCCCATGCCCCTCCGGTAGAGGCGCGTCGCGGCGTCTTCCACGCCGTGGTGCGTGTTCGAAGTCGTGCGCAGGAGTCGAATGGCTGCCCACGGCGTCACGATGAATGCGGCGCCAAGAGAGAACAGCATCGCCGCCGAGGCGCCAACCGGAATGGGTCGCATGTACGGGCCCATCAATCCGCCGACAAAAGCCATCGGCAGGATGGCTGCCACCACCGTCAGCGTCGCGAGGATGGTCGGGTTGCCGACTTCGTCGACCGCGCGCACCGCAATCGCCGAGAGACTGCGGTCAGCGTCACCGTCAGGCATCCGTGCGTGCCGGACGATGTTCTCCACCACGACGATCGCGTCGTCGACCAGAATGCCGATCGAGAAGATCAGGGCGAACAGGGTGATGCGGTTGAGCGTGTAGCCATAGAGCAGAAAGGCGAACAGGGTCAGCGCCAGCGTCACCGGAATGGCGATGAGCACGACCGCCGCCTCGCGGAGCCCGAGGACGAGCGCAATGAGCGCCGACACGGACAGGACCGCGAGCAGCATGTGATACAGGAGCTCGTTGGACTTCTCGGCGGCCGTCTCGCCGTAGTTGCGCGTCACGCTGACCTGCATGTCGCGGGGCAGCAGCGCCGGACGGATGGTGGCGAGCTTCTCCTCGACCTGCCGCGCAACAGTAATCGCGTTAGCTCCCTTCCGCTTCGCCACCGCCAACGTCACCGCAGCATGTGTGCCGCGGTCGCGCGAATGAAAGCGCACGTACGACGTCGGCTCGGCGCCTCCATCCGACACTCGGGCGATGTCGCCAACCGTCACCGCTCGGCCGGCCTCGCCGCCGACGATGACGTGGCGGACGTCGTCCGCGCTCGTCAGGAAGTTGCCGGCCTCGAGTCGCGAGAGTGTTCCGCTGATCGGGCCTGCGCCCGCCGAGCGAACGTTCGCCTGCTCCAGCACCTGCGCGACGTGCAGCGGATCCACATCACTGCTGGCGAGCCGGGCGGGATCGAGCTCGACCGAGAGTTCGCGCGTCCGTCCACCGATTACCGTCACTTCGGAGACGTCCGGTACTTCGGCGACGAACTCGCGCAGCTGTGCGGTTACCGTGCGCAACTGATAGTCGTCGTATCTGCCGCCCCACAGCGTCAACGCCAGGATCGGGACGTTGTCGATCGATCGCGCCCGGACGATCGGCGGTGACGCCGTCGGCGGCAGCCGATCGGCGTTGGCGGCCAGCTTTTCATTGAGACGGACGAGGGCGCGTGCCTCGTCTTCGCCGACGACGAAGCGAGCGATGATCGTCGACTGGCCGGGACCAGACGTGGAGTAGACGTACTCCACTCCCGGGACTTCCCAGAACAGCGTTTCCACCGGCCGGGTGATGCGCTGCTCGACTTCCGCCGGTGACGCACCTGGCAGATCGAAGAAGACGTCCACCATCGGCACGATGATCTGCGGCTCTTCTTCGCGCGGCAGCGTGGCGACGGCGAAGAAGCCGAGCGCCGTCGATGCGGCGATCAGCAAGGGAGTGAGCTTCGAATGGAGAAAGGCCGACGCGATCCGGCCCGCGAGACCGGTCCCGGTCGTCATCACGGCGCTCCCGGAGGTGGTGATGCGCCTGTGGTGACCGTGCGGCCGTCTGTGAGCGTTGCCGGCGGATTCGTGACGACCGATTCGCCGGCGTCGAGCCCGGCAATGATTTCAGTTCCATCGGCTGCCGGATCGCCGGTCTGTACCAGGCGGAGATGAGCCGTGCCACCGCTGACGACGAAGACGGACTGGACCTGTCCCTGCGAGCGCACCGCTGTGGACGGGACGATCAGGACGCGGCGTCGCGGTCCGTCAAAGCGCACCCGCGCGAACGTCCCGGTTCGCGGCGCCGCGTCTGGCGGAAGCGTCACCTTGACGGTGAATGTCCGCTGATCGGCCGCAATGGCACGCGCCACTTCGACGACGTTCCCTTCGAGGACCGTTCCTCCGGTGGGGTTGTCGCCATCCAGCGCGACGGCTGCCCGATCGCCGGGATGAATGAAGGCGGCGCGCGCTTCGTCCGCGTGAAGCTCGACCCGGCGCCGGCCGCCGCCGTCGATCCGCAGCAGCGCCTGCCCGGGCGTCGCCAGATTTCCCGGGTCAATGAGCCGCTCCGTGATGACACCGTCGAATGGGGCACGAAGCACTGCATATGCCTCTGTGACGGCGGCAACATCGGCGCCCGCGCGCAACGAGGCGAGCTGGGCCACCGCCTGTTCGACGCCAGCCTGTGCTGAGGTCGCACGCGCAGCCGCCGCGGTCAGGCGCGCCTCGGCCTCGTCGAATTCCTGCGCGGTTGCCGCATTGCGCTCGCGGAGCTGGGAGATCCGCGCGTGCCAGGCGGCGGCGAGTGTTTGCTCAGCGGCCGACGCGGTTTGTCCACTGCGCGCAGCCGCGAGCGCTTCCTCCGCCGCCCGGGTGGCCGCATTCGCCTGTACACGGCGCGCCGTCATCTCGCTGGCCTCGAGCCGCACGAGTACGTCGCCGCTGCGCACGCGGTCGCCGGCTCGGACCGTCACCTGTACCACCGGTGCGGTCACGCGGCTCGAGACGGTCGCAGTCTGGTCCGCCGTGACCACGCCGCCGGCTTCCATCGGCTCGGCGCGCTCGACAACCGTTGCCACGGCCAGGCTGACGGAGACCGGCTGCAGCCGCTCGGCCGTTGTGTGATCGCTGCCGGATCGCCCGCATCCGGCAACAAGGCAAACGCCGCAACCAATAAGCGCGAGAACGGCCAGGAGGCGTTGTGATGCAGTACTCATCGGATTCACAAACGACCGACGGCGCGATCGAGTGCGACCGTCTCCAGAATGTCGTCCATTTCCGCAGCCGTCGCTCGCGCTTCGGCGTCGAAGACCGCTTCCGCCGCGCGCAGCAGGTCGGTGGCACTCGCCAGCCCTGCTTCGTAGCGCTCGCGGACGATGCGCTGGCTCTCTCGCGCCTGCGTCAACGCCGTACGGCCCGCGGCCTCGCGCGCGCGGGCGGCGGCAACGCGCGCGCGCGCGCCGCGGACGTCCACCTCGATCCGGCGCTCCAGACGTTCGCGTTCAGCTGCCGCCCGGGTCTTCGCCTGGTCCGCCTCGTTCAGCCGAGCGCGATCCGCGAACCCGTTGAACACGTTCAGGTGCAGCGTTGCACCGACGATCCATCCCGATCGCTGTGTCGCCCACGTCGCCCCGTTGAAGTCCCACGCGCCTTCGAGTCCGACTCGCGGAAGAAATGCCGACCTGGCAAGCTGGCGACTGTTTTCCGCCATGCGCACCTGCAGCTCCGCCTGTTGCCGCTCCGGGCGGCCGTCGAGCGCCTGCCGTACGAGAGCGGCGACATCCAACGGCGCGAGCGGTGCGGACGGCTTGACCAATACGATCGCCTGGTCCAGCGGCAAACCGAGTGCTTCGGCAAGCTCGATTCGGGCGACCTCGAGATCGCCTCCCGTCGTGATGGACCGCTGGCGGACATCGGCCAGGTGCACCTCGATCAGGAGCACGTCCGCATCGGTGACAAGGCCGACGTCCCGTCGCCGCCGCGTCCGCTCGAGGTCGCTTTCCGCTGCAGCGACTGCTGCGTTGGCCGCGCGCTCAGCGGCCTCCAGCCGCAGCACACTCACGAAGGAGCGCGCCGCGGCGAAGGCGAGGGCCTGGGTTCCCTGCGTCCTCTCGAGTGCGGCGTGATCGCGCTGCAATTCGGCGGCGCGCACGCCGTATCTCGCAGCGCCCCCGTCGTAGAGTAACTGGCTGGCCGCGACGCCTGTGCGCACGTTGGTCTCGGCCGCGGGATTGTTCAGGGTGCCGACGTCGAAGTTGGCGGCTGTGAAGCGACGCTGCGAGAGCAGCGTGCTGAAGACGAACACGGGCTGATCGCCGCGCTGCACGGATTCGGTAACGTCAATGCGTGGGAGCAGGACCGCCCGTGCCTGCTCGACGCGCGCACCAGCCTCAGCCAGCCCCGCCGCCATCGCCCGTGCACCTGGCGTGTCGGTCCGCGCCCGCGCCATCGCCTCTGCGAGCGTGACCGTCGTTTGTGCGCCGGCGCTGGCCGGCAGACTGAACGCCAGCGAGGCAGCGGCCAGCCAGTGGGAAAAAGTTCGCATCATGCCGGGGATCCTAGACCTGGTAGAGCAACCGACGTACCGTGCTGACGAGCCGCTTTACCAGGGCGGGAGCGTCATGAACATCAGGTCTTTGAGATAGTCGTCCTTCGACGCCAGCAGCTCCGTGCCGGTCCCCTCGAAGTGAATCCGGCCGTCGTGGAGCACGATGAAGTCGGCGGGAGCCGTCGCATTTTCCGGAATCGGCGAGATCTGGACGGTCCCGTTGTTGCGTGCCGCTTGATGCGTGGCGATGTAGAACGCGTCACGCATCTGGTGCGTCACGACGATGGCAGTGACGTGTTCGAAATCCCGCAGCTTGACGATTTCATCATTCACGGACGTCGCGACGATCGGATCGAGCCCGGTTGTCGGATCGTCGAGCAGGAGAAGCGACGGTCTCGCAGCCATCGCGCGCGCAATCGCCACACGACGCCGCTGGCCACCGGATAGCTCAGAGGGCAGCCGATCCACGTGCTCACTGAGGCTGACGAACCCGAGGACGTCCTCGACGCGCGCCTGCACCTCGACGGGCGGCAGGCGCAGCTCCTCCGAGAGGCGGTATCCAACGTTTTCGCCAACGGTCAACGAGTCGAAGAGCGCTGACTCCTGGAACAGCATGCCGACGTCGCCGCGGAGCTTCAGCAGATCCTGCTCACGCATGTTGTCGATCCGCGAGCCGTGCACGAAGATCCGGCCCGAGTCGGGCCGGAAGAGCCCGAGGATCAGCTTGAGAATGACAGATTTTCCTGCCCCGCTCGCGCCGAGCATGATCCGCATCTGGCCTGCCGGAATCACGAAGCTGACGTCCTTGAGGACGGGGTGATCGTCGAAAGCAAATGTGACGTGCTCGAAGACGACGGCGGGGGAGTTCATGTGGGAGTGGTCAATGGTACCGCCCGGTGGAGCGGCTGCTGCCGAGGAAATTCACCGCTCGCCGTGAAAGTTCACGCATCCCTCGACCCAGAGGTCTGCCACGGGTGCGAACGCCCGCCGTATCTGGCAGATCGCCAACGGTATGCCTCATGCCTCTGCTCCGTACATGTCGGAGCACGGCGACCCCGAGCCCATCACCATGCCGCGGGTGTCGCTGCATGTTGATCCGATCGGATTGCCGGCCACAGCCCGGCATTACATCCGTGATCTCGTCTACGGAGCCAACGACGGCCTCATCACAACGTTCGCGGTGGTCAGCGGCGCCACCGGCGGGGCGTTGTCATCCGCGGCGGTCCTCATCATCGGCGCTGCCAATCTGGCGGCGGACGGAATGTCGATGGGGGTCGGCAACCTCCTCGCGATTCGCGCTCACGAACGGGTTCGTGCAGCCGAAGGCCTTCCCGAGGAGGAGGCGTACCCGTGGAAACACGGAGCAGCCACATTGATCGCGTTCGTGGTTGCTGGAACTGTCCCGCTGTTGCCATTTCTGTTTGGCGGGATCGTTGGCGGCCGGGCCGTCTGGTCAACCGTTCTCACCTTCACCGCCTTGTTCGGTATCGGAGCCTCGCGTGCGGCGCTGACGAAGGAGCGCTGGTGGGCCGCCGGCTCGGAAACGCTGGGGCTGGGGGCACTCGTCGCCGCCGCTGCCTACGGCGCCAGTGCCCTGGTGGCACATCTACTCAGGTGATCCGTGCTGCGCTGCGTCGCGGTGCCACCACACATGCGCCAGCTTGTTCTCGTGCGAGAAGCCGTAGAGCACCCGTCCGTCGAATGCCTTTTCCAGGGCACGGCCCAGCCGAATCGCCAGGTGTTCTGTGGTCGTGGAGAGGAGCACGTCGGCGGTATGCCCATCGGTACTCCAGTCAATGATCCGGCCGAGAGGGTTGTCCTCAGCCGCCCGTGCCGTTTCGTTCTTCAGCAGGTTAACGATATCGTCCCGATGACTGAGGACGAATGTTCCGTCGACATGCACGAAGCCGTGAGGAACGCCCGAGTACTGGCGCTGGCACCCGGCGCAGATACGCATGTCGATGGGCTGACCGGCCTTCGCGGCGCGTGTATGGGCCGTCGCTGAGTGGTTCCATCGCTTGTGCATGTACACCGCACCACAGCCGGCGCAGATGATCGGCTCGGCCGGTGCTTCCTGCGTTCTCAGGTCATCGTGCGGCTCGGGTCGATGGCTGAACGCCGTATTCGTATATCGCTTGTTGCTTCGCATGGGTGGCCTCTCCAGCAACTGGAGCAACGGCGATGCCGTCGATGCGTCGAGGAAACCGCCGCGCCTGTCGGCCCGGATGCGTGGCGTGCTGAGAACTATTTCGCGATCGCGCGAAGGAATCCGTTGCACGTTACGATTGAATAACCACGGAGGACACGATGAAACCCTATGCTCTCGCCGTCGTCTGCGTTATCAGCGCGGCTGTCGCAGCGGCCGCGCAGACCGAGATCGCCAAGGCGTCGGTCCCTGGCATCGTCAATTTCGGCTACCTGGGAAAGACAGTCGCCTGCGCCGGAGCGACGGCACCGGCCGCCCTGACTGAGGTGAAGAAGCTCGGGTACGCGTCCGTCATCAACCTGCGGGTCGCCACCGAACCGGGCGCCGAGATCGATGCGTCGGCGGCGGCGGCACAGGCGGCCGGACTGCGCTTCATTCACCTGCCGTTCAACGCGAGTTCGCCGGATCCCATGCTGGTCGACAAGTTCATCGCGGCTATCACCGATGCAAAGAACCAGCCCGCCTTCATCCACTGCGCGAGCGCCAACCGTGCCGCCACTCTCTGGATGGTGAAGCGGATGGTGGTCGATAAGTGGGACGCCGACCGTGCGGCGACGGAAGCGACTTCGCTCGGGATGACGAGCGCCGCTCTCAAGGCCTACGCCATCGAGCAGGCACAGGCGCGCCGATCGCCACGCTAGAGCGGCCCTAGGCAATCCGTTTGTGGCTGCCAGTCGATGCTGCGACGCCGGCGGCGTTGATCACCGCTTCGACGCGAACGGGGACCGCCAGTGACGACGAGACCAGGCAATGTGAGGAGGTCTTGTCGACGGCCCGACGGAGCAGCTCGATGTCGCCGCCCGGGGTCGCGGTTATCGTCGCGCGGACGACGATCTCCCTGAAGCGGACCACGCCATCGACCTTCGACACGGACCCACACGTGCGGGCATCGACGTCGAGAAAGTCCGCATGTGACGCCCTCGCCACGGCGCGGAACGTGAACAGGAAACAGCTGCTGACCGACGCGAGCAGCAGGTGCTCGGGACTCCAGGCATCTCCAGGGCCGTCATATTCACGTGGCGGCGCCATGGTCAGATCCGGGAGTCCGGCTGCGGATATCGTTGCGTAACCGTGCGGGCCGCCTGTCAGATCCACATCGTAGTCGTGCGGCAACGGTTTCATGGCTCCCCTCCGGTCGATAGACCTGCAACGCGTCTGCCGCCTCGACCCGGAAACATCGCGCAACGGCGCTGAAAAATCCGCACCGGCCGCGGGTGACCCGCGTGAGGCCTTCACAAAACCCGCACGACATTTCCGCAGCGACATGGCCAGAGACTTGCCGACGCGACGTTCATGATTCCGACAACTGTCGCTGCGCTGCAGATCGTTGTTCCGTTCATCCTGATCGCACGCCTGTTCGAAGCGCGCCGGCGGAGCATGCTGGCCTGGACGCTCTTCATCCTGGGCGTTGTGGTCTACGTCGCGTCGATTGCCATTGGCGGCGTCTGGCTGATGCTGCCCTGGTACACCGGCCTGGTCTACCTGTTCATCGCCGCGCTGGCAGTCCTGTGGCGTGCCGGTGATGTGCGCACGCTGCCCTGGCGGCCTGTCGGGCGGTTTGCCTGCATCGAGCTCGCGGTGGCGGTTGTTCTGTTCGCGGGAGCGAGCGCGCTGCTTGTCCAGACGGTCAACGCTCGCGGCGCCTCGGCGGCACCAGCGGTCAACCTTTCCTTTCCGCTGAAGGGTGGAACCTACTACGTCGCGAACGGCGGCGCCGGCGAACTGACGAACGCACATGTCAAGACGCTGCACGACGAACGATTCCGGGACTATCGCGCGCAGAGCTACGCCATTGATATCGTGCGGGTTGGCGAACGTGGACTGCGCGCGTCAGGGGCACTGCCCGCCGACCTCAGTCGCTACGCCAGCTTCGGCGAGGCGGTACTCGCGCCGTGCGACGGCTCCGTCGTCAGCGTTGAGAACAATGCCGCCGACATGGTGCCGCCGCTTACAGATCGAGATCACCTCGCCGGCAACTTCGTGTTCGTGAACTGCGGACCCGCGCATGTCCTGCTCGGGCACCTGCAACAGGGGAGTGTCGGCGTGCGGCCCGGCGAGCGCGTGACCGCGGGCCAGCGCCTCGGTGCGATTGGCAACTCCGGCAACAGCGACGAGCCTCATCTCCACCTCCATGCGCAGCTGGCCACCGCGGGAACGCGCAGCCTGCTCGATGCTCGTCCGGTGCCGGTGATGTTCTACGGCCGCGCGCTGGCACGGAACGACCTGGTCAGGACGGACGCTGTTCCGCCCCCCACGATGACGGAGACGGAGTTGTTATATGGGCAACTTGGGTCAACGGTCGTTGCCCTGTTGATGCTGATTGGCAGCGTGCGGAGCCGCACTGTCGGTCGCATGCTCTTCGCCATGCTCTTCGCGTGGGCGTCCGCGGCAAACGCGTGGACGGCGCTGACGTCCCCGGCGGACTACCTCGGGTATGCGGCGTTCGCCGTCAGCGACGTGTACCGGTGGTTCATCTTCGGCTTCTTTGGTCAGCACATCACGGCGATCGTGCTGAGCATCGCGTTCGGCCAGGGGTGCATTGCGGTGGCGCTCCGTCGCGGCGACAGGTGGTGGCAGCGAGCGGGGCTCGCTGCGGCGATCGCATTCCTTCTCGCCATCGTGCCGCTCGGAGTCGGCGCCGGGGTTCCGGCCACGGTGATTCTGGCGCTGGGCGCCGGCGTGCTGTGGCGCGAACCGGCGAAGCCGCGCGCAGTGATCGACCTCGGGACGAGGCGGCCGGAGCTGCATCGTCGGGCGGCGTAATCAGATGAAGGTCCTTAGAGAAAGAAAGGTGGAAGCCATGAAACGCTTGTCTCGTGTCCTCGTGACGGCGGTCGTGTTTGTCGGCGCCGTCACGGTGGCCGCGGCGGCAACACCGTCCAGCGTCTTGAACACGCTGGAGGTGCAGAAACTCGTCGCCGCGGAGACTCCGATTGCCAGTCTGAGACTCGCCGCGCATTTCAACGCGCTGGCGGACCAGTACTTTGCCGAGGCGGCGAAGCACCGGGCCACCGCCACCGTGTACAAAGCCGTCGCTCATCGATCGGCGGTTACGACCGCCGCCGACGACTGCGCACGGCTCGCGTCACGCGCAACTGCGTGGGGAGCGCGGGCCCGTGAGCTGGCTCGATATCACATCGATCGTGCTGCCGGTCGGGCCGCGATTCTGCCAATTGGCGCCACGTCACTTCACAGTGGCTTCGGCGCGCCCGAACCCAGCGCTGAGCAGCTCCACAAGCTGGCGCTCACCGCGCGGACGCGAGCCGATCACCTCGCCTTGCGCGAGTACTATTCGATGGTGACGAGAAAGAAGGCGGCCGAAGCAGACAACCACCTCGCGATGGCAACCGCGTATCGCGCAGGCGTTCGCCATGGCAGCTACGATCCGGCCGTCGCCTTGGAGCGGCTGGCCGGGATCGCTCGCAAGGCCGCGAAAGAGGCGAGCCAGGCCGCCGATCGGCATCAGGTATTCGCGAACATTGGATGACCCGTCGGGGCGCTGACCAGACCTGTCATGCGTCTGGCCAGCGCCGCCCACGCACTGGACGGGATGCGTCAATCAGACGACCATAACCGCCAACGATGGACGCCATCTCTGTTCCACACTCCACCCTCGAAATCATCGGGCGCCTGGTCATGGCGATGCTGTGTGGCGCTGCCATCGGCATCAACCGCGAGCGGCAGGGCAAGCCGGCCGGTCTGCGCACGCACGCGCTGGTCGCGCTCGGTGGCGCGCTGTTCACGGTGATCGCGTTGCTTCTCAGCGGCAATGACGCATCGGCAACCGCCCGCATTCTGCAGGGCATCACCGCAGGCATCGGGTTTATCGGCGCGGGCGTGATCATGCGGCGGCCGGAGACGCAGGATGTGCACGGGCTGACGACCGCCGCTGCCATCTGGCTGGTATCGGCGATTGGCGTGGCCATCGGCGCCGGGTTGTGGCGAACCAGCCTCGTCGCGCTGACTCTCGGTCTGTTCGTTCTCATCGTCGGCGAAACCATCGACCGCTGGCTGCATTAGCCACGGGCCTGCCGTGTCAGACCTTCTGATGGGGAACGGATGGCCTTCCAGAGCTGGACGCGAACTAATCCCTGGTCAATAGCGGGAAATGCCGCATCCTTCGCCCTCTCCAGCCAGAACCTGGCGGATTTCGCTGCATTGGCGGCTGACGTCAGCGGTACGCGTCATGCGGTCTATGCAGGCAGGACACTTTCAGAAGGAGATCGTCATGAACGGCCGATTCTCATTTCGCCTGCGGCGAATGTCGCTTGCGGCTGCACTGACCGCACTGGTGGCGGCGGCGACGACGGCACTCGTTCTGGCCCAGGCACCCACTGCCGGTCACCACGAGGGTGTGCCTGAGCCGTCAGCCGGACAGACCACTGCGCCGACACCGCAGCGCCAGCAGATGATGCAGAACATGAGGGCTGCAGATCAGAAGGTCGCTGAGCTCATCGCCAAGATGAACGCGGCCACGGGCGACAGGAAGGTCGACGCCATCGCGGCCGTCGTGACCGAACTCGCCGCACAGCGTAAGCAGATGCAGGAGCAGATGCGCATGCAGAGCGGCATGATGGAACAGATGATGTCCCGCATGTCTGCGATGCACGGGTCGGGCGGGATGATGCAGGGCACACCGGCGCCCAAGACGGACGCCACGGATCCAGATCACGCCGCGCATCATCCCGACAAGTGAAGGGTGGGAGACGAACCATGTCTACACAAATGCCGTCGGCACGCGGATACGTCGCTCGCGGGTTCGAGGCTGTTCGCGCCGCGTTCGATGAGAACTTTACCGATCGCGGAGAGTTGGGCGGCGCGGTGTGCGCCTACGTTCATGGCGAAAAGGTCGTCGACCTGTGGGGCGGCGTCCGCAACAAGAAGACAGGTGAACCGTGGGACCAGGACACGATGGTGATCGTGTTCTCAGCGACGAAGGGGCTGGCTGCGATGACGCTGGCCGTCGCTCACTCGCGCGGCTGGCTCGACTACGACGAGCGGGTGTGCACCTACTGGCCCGAGTTTGCGCAGGCTGGAAAAGAGGGCATCACCGTCCGCCAACTGCTGGCGCACCAGGCGGGCCTGTACGCGTTGGATGAACCGGTCACTCGTCGCCTGGTTGCCGACCTGGACCGATTGGCCGTCGTCCTGGCGCGACAGAAGCCCGCCTGGGAGCCAGGCACGCGCCAGGGCTATCACGCGATCACGCTCGGCTTCTATGAAAACGAGCTGTTGCGTCGCATTGATCCACAGCATCGCAGCCTCGGACAGTTCTTCCAGGATGAGATCGCGACGCCGCTCAATCTCGACGTGTTCATCCGGTTGCCTGAAGACGTTCCCGATGCGCGGCTGGCGCCGATCGCGCGGCCAACCACGAGGCAGATGGTGTTCGGCTTCTCGCCGCGCTTCCTGCTGGAGGTCCTCAGCCCGCGCTCGAAGATCGTCCACGCGTTACGGGGCTCGGAACTCCCGCATGACGAGCGGCGTGTCTATGCGCGGAATTTCGAAGTGCCGTCCGGCGGTGCTGTGGGCACCGCGAGAGCTATCGCGCGGGCATACAGTGCCTTCGCAACCGGCGGAGCCACACTCGGATTGAGCCGCGACACGCTGAAGGAGCTCAGTGCACCAGCGGTTGCGCCGACGTGCGGCTTCTTCGATGAATGCATGAAAGGCGAGGCGGAGTTCTCGCTCGGCTTTATGAAGCCGAACGCCGTCTGGAGCTTTGGCAGTCCGGCCGCGTTCGGATTCCCCGGGGCGGGCGGCGCGATGGGGTTCGCCGATCCGGCGACAACGATTGGGTATGCGTATGTGACCAGTCAAATGGGCACCAGCGTGACGGGTGACCCGAGGGAGGTCGCATTGCGGGACGCGCTCCACCGCGCCGTTGCAGCTCTTCCAGTTGCGTCAGGCGCCGCCGCGTAGACGGTTGCCAGAGAAAGGGAGGCGATCATGGCAGCCTTTCGGGTCGTTCGCTCTGCCGCGCGCCTGGCTGCAGCCGGAGTTGGCCTCGCGTCCGCCGCGTATGCCGGTCTCGTCGCCAGCGCGTGGTGTAGGTACGGGACGCAGGCGCCCCCGCGGTTACACGGACGGGACGAGCTTCTCGATCGATTCATGCCGGTTTACGACGTCGTCGAACGGCACCGCATCTTTGTCGCCGCGCCTGCCGCGACCGTGCTCGCCGCGGCTAAAGAGCAGGACTTGATGCAGTCGCCATTGGCGCGTGTCATCTTCAGGGCGCGCGAACTGGCGCTTGGCGCCACGTCCGACGATCAGGCCCGGCCCCACGGTCTTCTCGCGTTCACGCAATCGCTGGGATGGGGCGTGCTCGCGGAGGAGCCGGACCGTGAGGTCGTTGTCGGCGCCGTCACCCGGCCGTGGGAGGCAAACGTCGTGTTCCGGTCCGTGGCTCCGGATCGGTTCGTGGCCTATAACGATCCGGGCAATGTGAAGATTGTCTGGACGCTGCGTGCGAGGCCGGTCGGAGACAATGCGACGATATTTCTGACTGAAACCCGCGCGGTGGCCACGGATCCGGCTGCTCGGCGCAAGTTCCGCAGCTACTGGGCCTTTGCGTCGCCAGGTATCGCCGCGATCCGCTGGTTGTCGCTGCTGCCCCTGCGGAAGGACGCCGAACGCCGCGCCCGAGCGCTGCAGGCGGCGTAACGCCGGTGAGCCTTCGAGCCGCATATCAGCGGGACCTGATGCGGGAGCTGGTCGGGGCTCCCCCGAGCCCGTTGATCACAGCGGGCGATCTCGTCGCGCTGCCCACGCCCGTGGAGCGTTACCTCGAGGTCACAGGCGTCATCGGACAGCCCAGAGTCGCCAACTTCCGCGTCCGTATGCACGGCCGCATAAGAAGTGACGCCGGCGCGCGATGGATGCCGCTGCGGGCCGAACAGCACAACGTGATCGAACACCGCAGCCGCCTTTTCTATCTGACCAGCTCAATGTTCGGCGTGCCTGTCACGGGATACCACCGCTACATCGACGGGTCGGCATCGATGGACATCAAGCTTGCGGGTCTGCTCTCCGTGGCACATGCGACCGGGGAGGAATTGTTCCAGAGCGAAACCGTGACATTCCTCAACGACATGTGCCTGTTCGCACCCGCCTCGCTGCTCGATCCCCAATTGGCATGGTCGACGATCGACGCGCGCACCGTGCGCGTCCACTTCACGAATGTGGGGGTTGCCGTGCGTGCACAACTATCGTTTAACGACGCTGGTGAGTTAATCGATTTTGTCTCCGATGATCGCTACCAGGCATCGTCCGACGGAAAGCGCTCGACGCGTTGCCGATGGTCAACTCCCGTCAAGAGGTACAAGTCATTCGGTCCGATGCGCCTTGTCGGCGCAGGTGAGGGATGCTGGCGTGCCGAGACCGGCCCGTATCCCTATATCGAGCTGGAGATAGATGACGTTGCCTACAACGTCGGGCGTGATGATCTGCGTCGTTTACGTTGACCCCGCCGTTCTTACCGATCGGGCAGGTACATCAGGACCGGAGCCTTAGTGAGCGCGAGGACGCGCGTGGCGGTGCTGCCCGGTCCGCCGCCTCGTTCGTGATGAGTGCGGCGGCCGAGGACCAGAAGCGGGCGGCGGTTGCCGGCCGGACGAGCCGCATCGGCGAGCGCTTCGGCGATCGATCCGACGGTGACGTCGACGGAGCATTTCAGCTCGCGAAGGGCTGCCGCGCCGGCCACCTCCGCTTGCGCCTGGTCGAGCCGCTCGCGCTGCGCGGCATCGGCATGTGCCGACCAGCGGGACAACACAGAGGCCGGCGGCACGACGTGCCGCATTTCGAGGGACGTACTCAGGAGGGTCGCCAGCGCATGCGCCGCTTGAGCCGCTGCGAAGGCCGCGGGCGTTGCCTCGATACCGACGACGACAGGACCGATCCCACTGAGATCGTTTGCCTGCGGGCGCGGCGGCGTCCATGAATCCGGCACGACCAGGACGGAATGGTCGGCCTTTCGCAATAGTGCTTCCGTGGTCGATCCAAACAGCGCCCGTCCAACTCCGGACATGCCATGCGCGCCGACGACGATGACATCGGCGTTCTCGCGGTCGGCCGCGCTGCAGAGGACGTCGACGGCTGAACCTTCTGCGACCTCATGGAACGGGCTCCAGTCGCCGGCCGGGGCGGCGCTTTGCATGAAGGCCGACAGCTCTGTTCGCGTCTCGGCATCGATGTCGGCACCCGTCGCATAAGCGGCACGCGCAAGTAACGGGTCCTGCGCATGGACGACGTGCAGCCGGGCGCCTGCATGTTTGGCAAGGCGGGCCGCAAAGATCAGAGCCGTGCGTGAGGATTCAGAGAAATCGACGGCGGCAAGAACGATCCGGGGAGGAAGCATCGCGCCCGCTATCGTGTCACAGGAGCGTTCATCCAGGACTGCTGCGCGGGCGCGGCGTCGGTGCCGGCTACCGAATACAAGGCGCCCGGCGCGTTACGGGTCTGCTGGAACTCGGCCAGCGTCTGCCCGCGCATCGCCGCATAGATGTGGAGGTTGGAGACGCCGACGACCGCCCCGAGCTTTTCCAGCATGAAGAAGCTGACCCCGTAGTGGATCATGCCGCGCCAGTCGAGATCCCGCACGAGCGTGCGCTCGTCGGCCGTCAGCTGCGCCTCCTCGAACAAGGCTTCCTGTGCGGCCCTGAACTTCACGCGCCACGCAGGATCGGTCAGCCGGTGCAGGAACTTGTTCAGCCGGTACCCCTTGACGCTTCGAGCCAGCGTGAAGGGATAGGAGCCCCCGATGCGTTCGACGCCCGCCAGTTGGTGGTTGAGGTGTTCGAGATAGGCCGCGTCCGGCTGCGGGGCCGCTGGCTGTTCATTCTCATAGATCGCCGTCGCGATGCCGGTCATGCTCGGCAGGTAATAGCTGCGATGCAAGGTCCGGATCTTCGGAGCCAGCGCGCCGCGCATCACGAGCCACATGATGACTTCTGCGCCCTCGAAGCCGCCCAGCTCGGCGTACTCGGCGTGCGTCATCTCCGCCAGTCGATCCGGATCCCGCTCGATCAGGTCCATGAACGTCTGATCCCACTCCGGGTTGTTGAAACCGCATCGCTCCCCGTGGACCTGGTGGGAGAGCCCGCCCGTGGCCACCAGGACCACCGTCAGATCTTCCGGGTAGCTCTCGATGGCCTTCCGCAGGCTCTGACCAAGCTTGTAGCACCGCCGTGCTGACGGAATCGGGAACTCGAGCACTCCGATCTGCAGCGGCACGATCGCGCCGGGCCAGGTTGGCTCGTGCGGCCAGAGGATCGACAGCGGCGAAAAGCAGCCGTGGTCGAGCGGCTTGTCCTGGAAGTAGGAAAGGTCGAATTCGTCCGCCACCAGTCCCGCGGCAATGTGGTGTGAGAGGCCGGCATGCCCGCGGACCGGTGGCAGCGCGCGTGGGCCACCGCCCTCGTCCGCCGGCGCATACGATTCGCCGATTCCAAGCGCGAAGTGGGAGTAGTGGTCGAAGAAGAACGACGTGACGTGGTCGTTGAAGATCATGAGCAGCACGTCCGGCTTCTTCTCGGCGAGCCATCGCTGTACTGGCTTATATCCCTCGAAGATCGGCGCCCAGGCCGGGTCGTCCTCTTTATGCGCATCCAGCGCGAACCCGATGGTGGGCGTATGCGAGCTGGCGACGGCTCCGATGATTGTGGCCATGGGCCTCGTTCGTGCAACCGCATTGCCACGCGTGCTTCGGAGATGCGCAGAGAAACGTCGGAGTGCGAACCGGTCGATGGACGTCAGCCGCGAAAAAATTCCGGACCGCCGTGAGATTTCACCGCTCGCGACCTCCGCCAGTTCGCGCAGGAACCGAATCCTCGCGAGTTACGGTTGCCACGACGTGGATCCGCGATTGCACTCCGGCGGGCCCGTATGAGAACAGTCGCCGTTGTCGTCATCACGCTCGCCGTGGCAGGCGCATCATGCAGCAAGGCCAGTGAGCCAGCCGCACCGCCTGCCACGTTCACTCCGCAGCCGTACGCGAATCTCGCACAGGTGATGCGCGGGATTCCGTTTACGTTCTCCAACATCGTGTTCGACTCGCAGGCGAAGGACCCGGGCGCGCCGCGCCCAGCCGCGGAGGTCACCTCCGGAGCGACCGAGACGTTCAAGAACGTCTATGGCGGCTGGCAGGAGGTAGAGAACAGCGCGCTGGCGCTCGCCGAAGCCTCGAACCTGCTGATGATTCCGGGGCGCGTTTGCGAGAACGGCAAGCCGGTGCCGGTGCAGGAGGACACCTACCGGAAGGCGGCGGAGGGACTCGCGGCCGCCGGGCGCGCTGCGTACAAAGCGGCGCAGTCGAAGAACATGGACGCGATGCTCGAAGTGAGCGAGACGGTGTCGGTCGCCTGCTCGAAATGCCACGAGCCGTACCGCGACTTCGACGATCAGAAGCAGCGCTGCACGCCGGTGGAGAAGACTGCCGCCGAATAGAAGTCGCGCCGCCGAGCGGGCTAGGCGATCGTCACCTTGCGGGGGAACTGTGAGTTGTCTTCGAGGAATGTCTTTTTCCGCGCGAGTTCCTCGACCGTTGGCTGCACGACGCCGTTGACGTCGGTGGCGCGCGATACGAGCGTGTGTGCGCCGGGCGTCGCACCCGTCCAGCGATACGAGAAGAGCTTCCACGAATACTGGCTGTTGGCGGGGTCCAGCGTGGCCCGCTGCCATGGACCCTCGTCCACTTTGACTTCTACCGAGCGGAGCGGCGTGCCGTCGTTCAGGACGAAGCCGTGAATCGTCACCGCGTCCGCCGACTTCCGGACGCGCGCGATCACCGACTTCAGATTCAGCTTCGACACCTCGGCCTCGACAAACTGAGTCGCTGGATCGTTCAGCTCGCCCGTGCCGCCGACCGCACGCACGGTGCGGTACCACCGGGCCTGGAAATTTCCGAGGAATCGGTTTTCCTGCAGGTGGATCTCGGACAGCCACTTCACGTTCGCCACGCCGTACCAGCCGGGCATGATGAGCCGCAGCGGGAAGCCGTGATCACGGTCGAGCGGCTGCCCGTTCAGCGCCCAGGCGAGCAGCGGCTCGGGCTTCATCGCGTTCTCGAGCGTGATACTCCGGCCAAACTGCTGCTGCACCTTTAACGTGTTCTGACGGAACACGACGTCTTCGGCGCCTTTGTCCGCGCCAAAGAACACGACCTCGCGTGCCTTGTCGTCAACGCCCACACGGCGCAGCACGTCACGCAGCCGCACGCCCGTAAAGCGTCCGCACGATGACAAGCCCTGCATGCCACGTGGGCTGTTGCCGGAGCACTCGTACCCGTTCACAAGCTCGACACTACGCATCGACTGCACGTCGGCGAGGGTGAGCTCGGCGGGCTTGCTGACGAGGCCGGTCAGCTTGAGGCGATATGCCGCCTTGTCGATCTGCGGCTTGTCGTAGTGCTGGATGAAGAAGAACTGATCGGCGGGGGTAATGAGCCCGTCGACCTTTCGCAGATCGATGGTGCGGCGCGCGCCGTCTGCGGGGCTCGTGACGAAATTCGCCGGGAAGTCGGTGAATGGTACGTCAACCTCGCCCTGTGCGAGCGCCGGCACCGCCCATTCGGGGACGAGTGCCAGTCCGGCTGCGGTGGTGAGGCCAAGTCGCAATGTATCCCGTCGCGTCATCTCGTTCATCATGTGCTCCCCGAAAGCGGACCATCATACTCCCGCCGAATACGTTTGCAGTATGGCCGCGGACGCCGTCGCTATAATCGCCGCAGATGTCCACGCCAGGCCGTGCGGTCTACCGCTCGCCGACCGTCGCGCTGCTCATTGGACTGGTCCTGACGCTGGTGGTCGTCGTTGCGTACTCCTGGTACATCACCGGTCAGATCAGCGGCCTGCGGCGGTTACAGACGGAGCTGACGGATCGCAATCGCCGCGAATCGCTGCAGCTGCTTCGTATTCAGAACGACCTCAATCAGCTGGCGCTGTCGATGCGGGACATGCTCGACAGAGACGAGCCGTACCCGATCTCGGCCTGGTCGGCGCCGTTCGAACGGATTCGATCGGATCTGGATGACGCGCTGACACAGCAGGAGGCGGTCGCCGTCGCCCGCCGCACGCCGGAGCAGGCGCAATACCTTGCGCAAGCGGTGGCGCAGTTCTGGGATGCGGCCGACCGGATCTTTGCCCTCGCGCGCGCGGGACACGACGACGAGGCGCGCGTGCAGATCCGCGAGTCGCTGCAAGCGAGACAGGCGTCGCTCAGCACGGCCGTGGCCAGGCTGCTCGTCCAGAACAACGAGGCCGAAGGGCAGGTGGCGCAGCAGGTCCAGGACATCTACGAGCGCGTGCAGCGCCAGGTCTACTGGTTCCTCGCCGCCACGCTGCTCGCGATCACCGCGACGAGTCTCTATTTGATCCGCTCGAACCGCCGGTTGTTCAAGGAGCTGGCCTCGCTCTCGGACGAACGCCGGGATGTCGCGCAGACGCTCATTGCCACACGGGAAGCGACGCTGCGCGAGATTTCCCGCGAGCTGCACGACGAATTCGGACAGGTACTGACCGCGATGGGATCGATGCTCGGGCGTGTGAGCAAACGTGTTCCGGACGACTCTCCGTTGCGAGCGGATTTGCGCGAAATCGGTGAAGTGGCGCAGGGGGCACTCGACAGCGTTCGCGGGTTGTCGCAGTCCTTGCATCCGTCGATCCTCGAGGAGCTCGGTCTGGAAAGCACGATCGAGTGGTACCTCTCCACTTTCCAACGGCAATCCAATGTCGCCGTTTCCTACGAACGGATCGGCGAACCGGTACACGTCGACGATCAGACGGCGATCCACGTCTATCGCGTGCTGCAGGAGGCGCTCGCGAATGTGGCGCGCCATTCGGGCGCGACCCGGGCCTCCGTTCGCCTGCGTTCGGGCGACGGCTCGATTCACCTCGAGGTCGAAGACCGCGGGCGCGGGTTTTCCAATAACGGTTCGCGGCGAGGGCTCGGGCTCGTGGCGATGCGCGAGCGCGCGGCGCTGCTCGGCGGCACACTCGAAGTTGCCAACGTTCCTGAGGGCGGGACGCGCGTGCACCTCGCGGTGCCATTGAAGGCCCCGAACGCGGTGTCATGAGCGAGAAGATCACCGTTCTGCTTGCGGACGATCATCACCTCGTCCGCCGCGGATTTCGCCGGCTGCTCGAAGACGATCCGAGGCTCGAGGTCGTCGGCGAAGCCTCAGACGGCGACGAGGCGATTCGCCTGGCGGCGGAACTGCACCCGCGGGTCATCGTGATGGACGCTGCGATGCCCGGGACGAGCGGGATGGCCGCCACACGCGCGATCCGCGCGGCGTCGCCAGAG
This sequence comes from Vicinamibacterales bacterium, assembly GCA_035647075.1. GTDB lineage: Bacteria > Acidobacteriota > Vicinamibacteria > Vicinamibacterales > UBA2999 > Gp6-AA40. The sequence continues at coordinate 33,060 of DASROF010000176.1, forward strand.
ATTGCTGTCCTGATGTTGAGCATGCACTCGGAAGAAACAGTCGTGCGGCAGGCGCTCGATGCCGGTGTTCGCGGCTACGTCCTCAAGAACGTCGTCGATCTCGATCTGGCGGCCGCGATTGTGCGCGTGGCGGCTGGAGAAACCGTGGTCGATCAGACGCTCGTCAAGCCGGCCCTGGCCGGTGAGCGCAACCGTCTGACACCGCGCGAGCTCGAGGTCCTTCAGTTGATTTGCGACGGCCTGTCGAACAAGGACATCGCCGCGAAGCTGAAGGTGAGTGTCAATACCGTGGCGGTTCATCGCGCGAACATCATGAATGCGCTCGGCGTGCACAAGACGGCGGAGCTGGTCGTCTACGCGCTGCAACATGGGCTGGTGAATCCGCTGCAATGAAGACCCGCCAACTCCCAACTGCCAACTGCCAAATTCCGGGGAAGGGCCCGGGGTGAGGCGGCGCGATTTCCTCTGGCAACTTGCGGCCGGTCTGGCGTCGCCGCCTGCGTTCGCTGCGCAGCCTGCCGCAGGCGGTTTTCGGTTCGTCGACGTGACGGCCAGTGCAGGGCTGACCTTCCGTCATAACAATGGCGCCTACGGCGGCAAGCTGCTGCCGGAGACACTCGGCTCCGGATGTGCGTTTCTCGATTACGACAACGACGGCTGGCAGGACATCCTGCTGGTGAACGGCGCCGACTGGCCCGGCCATCACACGCAGCGCTCCGCGCTCCGCGTGTATCGCAACAACAGGAACGGCACCTTTACCGACGTCACACGCGCCGCCGGACTCGATGTCGAGATGTACGGCATGGGCGTCGCGGTTGGCGACTTCAACAACGACGGGTTTCCGGACGTCTTCATCACCGGCGTGGGGCAGAGTCGACTGTTTCGCAACACCGGCAAGGGAACGTTCGTGGACGTTACGCGTGCCGCTGGTCTCTATGGCCGGATGGCCTTCAGCACGTCGGCCATGTGGCTCGACTTCGATCGGGACGGTCTCCTCGACCTGTTCGTGTGCAATTACGTCAGGTGGTCGCCAGACCACGACGTGTTCTGCAGCCTCGACGGCAAGCAGAAGTCGTACTGCACGCCGGAAGCGTATCGGGGCGAGACCTGCTGGCTGTTCCGGAATCGCGGCAATGGTACGTTCGAGGATGTGACCGCCACGTGCGGGATCTTCGACTCAACCTCCAAGGCGCTCGGCGTCGCGCTCATCGACTACGACCAGGACGGCTGGCCCGATATCTTCGTCGCCAACGACACGCAGCCGAACAAGCTGTATCGCAACCAGCGCAACGGCACGTTCAAGGACGTGGCCTTGCAGGCCGGCGTCGCGCTCAGCGCGGACGGAAAGGCGCGGGCGGGCATGGGTGTCGACGTGGGCGATTTCGACAATTCCGGCACACCAGGTATCGCGATCACCAACTTCGAGGGCGAGATGATCGGCCTGTATCGACGATCAGGCGCCGCCACGTATCGCGATATCGCCGCGGAAGCCGGCGTTGGCTTTCCCTCCCGCAACCACCTGGGTTTCGGCTGTCTGTTTGCCGATCTCGATCTCGATGGCCGGCTCGACCTCGTGACCGCGAACGGGCACATCGACGACACGGTCAGAAACATCCGCGGCAACGTCGGCTACGCCCAGCGACCGCAGCTGTTCCTGAATCAGGGGAGTGGCCGCTTCCGGGACGTCTCGTCGGCCGTCGGGGTCGGATTCGCACAGCCGCGCGTCGGCCGCGGGCTGGCCTGCGGCGACTTCGACGGCGACGGCGATGTCGATCTGCTGATGACGACGAACAACGGACCCGCGGTGCTGCTACGGAACGATCACAACGCCGGCAACCGCAGCCTGCGCATCCGTCTCGTCGGTACCACCTCCAACCGCGACGCCATCGGCAGTGTCGTTCGAATCTTCCACGACGGCGTCACCCAGACGCGCATGGTGCGCAGCGGCTCGAGCTATCTCTCCCAGTCCGAGCTGCCCGTGACTTTCGGCGTCGGCCGCCGTGACCGCGTCGATCGCGTGGTCGTGACTTGGCCCAATGGCCGCACCGAAGAGTTCAAGGGCATCGCCACAGGACGAAGCTATACCTGCGTCGAGGGAAAGGGGATCAGCTAGGCGCGGGTACAAGGCGTCTGACAATCGTTGGTCCAAAATGGCTGACGAGGGTTGGTCCAATCTGTTCGCTAGTCGGTGCAATTGCACCCCGCGGCGAAGGACTCCCTGGCCTGACGGGGAACCTCCTTGGACCGACAGGAAGACGGCTTGGACCAACGGCGAAGCCTCGTTGGACCAACGGCGAAGCCTCGTTGGACCAACGGCGAAGCCTCGTTGGACCAACCAGCGAAGCCTGATCGGACCGACAGCGAAGACTACTTGGACCAACAGCGAAGCCTGATTGGACCGACAGCGAAGCCTGTGTGGCCCTTCCTACCGGAGCGCGACGACGAGTGCGACGGCGAGGAATGCTGTCGTGGACAGCAGTGTCCAGCCAACGGTCCGCAGACGACGAGCGGGTGGCGGACGGAAGGCGAGGGCCGAGGCGACGGCGACGCCCGGAAGAATTGCCAGCGCGGCTAATCCCGTTCTGACTTCCGACAGTGCCGCCACTGGAATGCCGACGGCGATGACGAGGAGTGCGGCGGCAAGTTGGCGGCGCGTGACCTGCACGGCATGCGGGTCACCCCCACCGCGGGTCCTCAGCACGACAACGCGCACGCCCAGCGTGCTGACGATGAAAAGGCTCGCGAAGGTGAACGCGACCACGTATCCACGCAGCGGCGACAAGGCGGTAACCGCGATGATTGGAATGCTGACCGACGCGAAGGCAATGGCCGACGTAATCTCGCCGAGCGTGCTCTTTTCGCGTCCGGTGACGAGGAGCCAGGCCAGCACCGCCGCGGGAACCAGAGGGCACGCAAACAGCCAGCGCGCGTGTGGAGGTGCCGACACGATGGCGGCAAGCCCGGCAACGATGGCGATGCCACCGCTCACCACCAGCCAGGCGATCGCCCGGCTCCGCTGTTCACGTCGTGCGCGCACGCCGCGTCCACCGAGCAGCACAACCAGCGGCTCGTGAGCCACGAACGCGGCCAGCGCAGCTGTGGCCGTGAGGATTGCCGACACGTGAACGTCAGCAATCGCCAGTGCCGTTGCTAGTGGCAGCAGAAGCTGCCCGTAGGCGCCATGTTCCCGAGGCAGCATCCCACCCCTCAGTGCGAAACGGCGGTCGCCTCGAGCTGTAATGCACGGGGAAAGAGCACGTTGTTCTCGAGGTGCACATGCACGTGCATCGAGCGTTCGAGCTCTTCAAGCCCCTGGTACAGCGCCCGCAGTGTTGCGCAGCCCCACGCGGGAGATCCGTAGCCGCCGGTGAGCCCGCGCAGTTCGGACAGCAGCGCGCCAGCCTGTTCGTGGTCGTGTTCCATAACCGAAATCGGGGCCACAACCCACCCGGCATCGCAGGCATCGCCCTTCTCAATCGCTCGAATGGCCGGAAAGAGAACCGCTTCCTCCTTCCGCATATGCGTGAGCAAGTCTGCAGAGAGGGCATCCACGATGTCCGCGACCTGACCCAGGTACGCCGCCTTGGTGCCGTGCACTTCGGCGACTTTCTCCGCCATCCGTTGCAGCCGCGGCAGCTCCTCGCGGAGTGGGTCGTGATACGTCGCAACGATGTGGTCGATCAACGCACCGAGCGGCTCCTTCGACCAATCGCGACTGTCAACCGCCGTTGAGGCCGAGGCTTCGATGGCGGTGACGGTCTCCGCGAATGAGAGTCCGCGTTCGGTGCAGACCGTAGCCAGCGTGCGTTTGCCACCGCAGCAGAAATCAATCCCTTGACGTTGAAAGACGCGGACACTTGATGGGATTGCCGCCGCGATGTCGCCGATTGCTGTCGATTCAGTAATGGTCATGTGGTCCCCCCAGGATGAGAATCGCGTCGGTCGGTGCTGGCCACGCCTATCTGGCCTGAATCGCCTTGGCACCGACCTGAAATCGCTCGTGGCGTGTCATGCCGCCGATGCGCAGGCCGATGACGAAGATCGCCAGCGCCACCGCGCCGAACGCAAATATCGTGTCGCCGACGACTCGGAGCCAGCGGAACGTTTCGATGGTTCCGGTCTGCAGGAACTCCGGACTCCGGGCGTACCAGTAGCCGGTCGTGACCGAAGCCCATGTCTGCATGAGGCCGACCGGCAACAGGCTGAGCGTGACCATCAGGAACAGACCGATGTTCGTTGCCCAGAATCCGAACCGGATCAGACCCTCTTTCCACTCCGCCACCGGGTCGAGGGCGCGCAGCGAGAACAGCATCAGGCCGATGCCGAGCATCCCGTAGACGCCGAAGAGCGCGGCATGTCCATGCACCGGCGTGGTGTTGAGTCCCTGCATGTAATAGAGCGCGATGGGCGGATTGATCATGAAGCCGAAGAGTCCCGCCCCCACCAGGTTCCAGAAGGCGACCGACACGAAGAAGTAGATCGGCCACCGGTACTTGCGGACCCACTCCTTGCGCCGTGCCAGCCGGAGGTTCTCCCACGCATCGAAGCCGACGAAGAGCAGCGGCACCACTTCGAGCGCACTGAACACGGATCCAAGCGCCAGCACCATGGTCGGTGTGCCGGAGAAATACAGATGATGAAGTGTGCCGATGATCCCTCCCGACAGGAAGATCGCCGCGGACAGCAGGCTGGCGGCGCCGGCACTCTTCACCGTCACCAGCTTGAGGCGCGCGAAGAGAAACGCGATGACGACGGTGGCGAATACTTCGAAGAAGCCTTCGACCCACAGGTGCACCACCCACCATCGCCAGTACTCGACCATCGCGAGATTGGTGCGGCGGCCGTAGCCGAGCGCCGCCGCATAGAACGCGGCGATCGCGACGATGGAGACGAGGAACAACAGCAGCAACGGACGCTGATCGCCGGCGTCTCGCAGCGCCGGCCGGAGCGACCTGACCATCAGCGTGAGCCAGAGGAACAGCCCGCCCAGCAGCGCGATCTGCCAGAGACGTCCGAGGTCGATGTACTCATAGCCGCTGTGACCGAGGTAGAACCACGCCGTTCCGGTTCCGAGCAGCTGCTTGATGCTGAACCACTGTCCCGCCAGCGACCCGACGACGACCAGCAGAAGCGCGCCGAAGAGCACGTTGACCCCGAGTCGCTGCCAGCGCGGTTCGACGCCGCTCACGGCCGGGCCAATGTAGAGACCGGTGGCCAGCCAGGCGGTGGCAATCCAGAAGATGCCGATCTGAACGTGCCATGTTCGTGCAACCGAGTAGGGAAGCCACTTCGCGAGCGGGATGCCGTAGAAGCCGTTGCCCTCGACGCCATAGTGGGCGGCGACCACACCCAGGAGGATTTGCACCAGCAGCAGCGCCGCGACGATCCAGAAATACTTGACGACCGCACGCTGCGACGGCGTCGGCGTCGAACCGAGCAGTGGATCGTTGATCGGCGCGTCCGCATGATCCACCGCCTCCCGCGTCGTCGCGTGGTAGAACGCCATCGCGCCGATGCCGGCGAGAAGCATGATGATGCTGACGCCGGTCCAGACGACGGTATCGCCGGTGGGCCGATTGCCGACCAGCGGCTCGTGTGGCCAGTTGCTCGTGTAGCTGACGTTGCTGTCCGGCCGATTGGTCGAGGCCGCCCATGACGTCCAGAAGAAGAACGCCGCGAGCTTGCGGAGGCGCTCAGGATCAGAAAGCGCGCCTGCGGGAATCGCGTATTCCTCGCGTCCGTGGCTGAACACGTCCGTGTAATGCGCGAGGTTCGCTTCGAAGGCGGCCGCTCGGACCGGATCGATGGTCATCGTGCCTGCGTTGAACGTGTTCGTGCGCAGCAGCTGTTGCAGACGGCTCTGCAGTGCTGCCTGGCGTTCAGGCGCAAGGCCGGAATAGCCATCAGCCGAGCCGCTCCACTGATTCAGCACGAACAGCGCCTCGCGATGCAGCCAGTCGGCACTCCAGTCGGGCGCGACGTAGCTGCCATGTCCCCACACCGAGCCGACTTCCATGCCGCCCATCGACTGCCAGACGTTCTGCCCGTCGTGAATGTCGTCAGGGCCGATCAGCTGACGCCCATCGGTGGTGATGACGCGATCAGGAACTGGCGGGGCCGACTGGTAGATCCGTATTCCGGTCCAGCCCAGCACCGCAAACGAGAGGACCAGCACGAGGCCGAACCCCACCCATAACCGCTGCACACTCATCTTTTGCTCCTGGAGTCGTTGACAGTTGTGCAGCTTCTATTCCGAAGGGCGGCCGCCCTCGTTGTGGTCGGAATCGTGCCCGGAGGCGCGAACGGGTGACGGAAAGTGGGGACTAGTTCACGACCCTGCGAATAATTCCGCTCGTGCGGGTGGCGCTCGCGTGTTTCTGGCAGATTTCTGGGCGTGCACGCGCTGTCTCTGGCAGGCCCGCATGTTGCTCCACCTGTTGCAAGACTACCGGTTGGCTCTTCCTTCAGGTAGCCAGGAGCTGTTACCGACATGGCCAACGCAACACTGCTTGTCGTCGACGATGAAGAACTGGTGAGATGGTCGCTTCGCGAGCGCTTCCGCCGCGAAGGGTATACCGTTGTCGAGGCGCAGACAGCGGCTTCCGCACTGGAGCAGATCACCGGCGGAATCGACCTGGTGCTGCTCGACTACCGGCTGCCCGATGGCGACGGCCTCACCGTTCTTCGTCGCATCAAGGAAGTGTCACCTGACACCCCAGTCATCCTGATGACGGCGTTCTCGACGGTCGAGAACGCCGTCGAGGCGATGAAGCACGGCGCGTATCACTACCTGAACAAGCCGTTCAATCTGGATGACGTGGCGATCACAGTGGAGAAGGCGCTCGAGACGAGCAGGCTCCGCCGCGAGGTACGGGCCTACCGCAGCAGCCAGGGTCGCGAGTTCGGGTTCGACTCGATCATCGGCTTGTCGCCGGCGATGACGGCGGCGAAGGCGCTGCTCGTCCGCATTGCCAACAGCCCGGCGTCAACGGTGCTGCTGACGGGCGAGACGGGAACCGGGAAGGACCTGGCGGCCAAGGCGATCCACTACAACAGTGAGCGGGCGGCCAAGCCGTTTGTGAACATCACCTGTTCCGCGTTGCCGGAGCAGTTACTCGAGAGCGAACTGTTCGGTCACGAGCGGGGCGCCTTTACGGACGCACGACAGCAGAAACGCGGTCTGTTCGAGACCGCCGACGGTGGCACCGTCTTCCTCGACGAGATCGGCGAGATGACGCCTGGTCTGCAGGCGAAGCTCCTGCGGTTCCTCGAGGACAAGACGTTCAAGCGCATCGGCGGTCTCAGCGACATTCGCGTGGACGTTCGCGTGGTGGCGGCAACCCATCGGAACCTCGAGGACGAGGTCAGCGCGGGAAAATTCCGCGAGGACCTGTTCTACCGCCTTCAGGTGATGCCGGTGATGCTGCCGGCGCTGCGCGAACGCCGCGGCGACATCCCGCTGCTGGTCAATTACTACATTGATCGCTACAACCGCGAATTCCGGAAGCGCGTGCGCGGCGTCAGCCCTGATGCGATCGCGCTGCTCGAGCAGTACCGGTGGCCAGGCAACGTGCGCGAACTGCGCAACGCCATCGAGCGCGCGATGCTGCTGACCGACCGTGAACTGCTCGTTGCCGAGGATTTCGGCACGTTGTCCCGCGGCACGATCACCGCGACATTCCGATTGCCCCCGGAAGGCGTGAACCTCGAAGAGGTGGAGCGTCAACTCGTGGTGCAGGCACTGGACCGATGCGGGGGAAACCAGACGCATGCGGGGTATCTGCTCGGCATCAATCGGGACCAGGTGCGCTACCGCATCGAGAAGTTCGGGATCGCCCATCGAGGTACGTATGAACGACAACCAGGAGCACGATATCGACAAGACACTGCTGAAGCGGGCCTATGACGAATACATCGAAATGCCCGGCCTGCACCTGACGGTTGCGCAGGCATCGCGGCTCTGGGACGTGAAGCCCGAGCGGGCCTGCCACGCCCTCGACCGGCTCGTTGCGACGACGTTTCTGCGACGGATCGGCGACTGCTACGAACGGGTGGATTGCGGACGGATGTGCGCGTGAGGGGACGCGCCGGCGTCGGTGCCACTCGCGGCGGTGCTCGGACGAATCGGCAGGCTCATCGTGACGATGGTGCCGCCGACGGCGGGGCAGTCGAGGGTGAGTGTCCCACCGTGTAGCTCCGCGGTGCGCCGCGCAATCGGCAATCCCAGCCCCCCGCCCCGCGCCTTGGTCGTAAAGAACGGCTCGAACACCTGATCGCGGATCTCCGATGGGATCCCGGGGCCGGTGTCGCGGATCTGAATCGTCGCCGAGCCGTCCACACGGCTCGTTCGGACCACGATCCGCCCATCGTTGCCCATCGCCTGAGCGGCGTTGAGCAGCAGGTTCAGGACTGTCGCGCGAACGAGCTCGCCGTCCGCAGTGACCGGCACATCGTCCCCTTCAACCGAGATCTCCACGCCGTGCGCCGACGGATCGCGCCGGACGATGGTGATCGCGTCGGCGAGGATCGCGTGAAGCTCCACCACCGCCAGCCGGGGCGGTCTCGGCCGCGCGAAGACCATCAAGTCATTAATGAGTTCGCTCAGTGAGTCGATTCTGCCGACAATATCCCGCATGACCGGCAGCTCACCGTCGTCGGCAGCCCGCCGCGACATCAACACCTGGATCGCGCCTTTGATGCCGGCGAGCGGGTTGCGCACCTCGTGAGCGACGACGGCGGCCATCTGACCGACGCGGGCCAGTGCCGCCTGCTGCGCCAGCCGTTCTTCCGCCGCTTTGCGGGCGGTAATGTCAGCGCGGATGGCGATGTACTGATACGGCTTCCCACGTGTGTCGAGAAATGGAACGATGGTGGTGTCGACCCAGTAGAATTGGCCGCCCTTGGCGCGATTCCGCAGCTCTCCGTGCCAGACCTCGCCGTTGGCAATCGTGCGCCAGAGGTCGCGGATGAACTCCTTCGAGTGGTAGCTGGAGTTGATGATGCGGTGATCCTGGCCGATCAGCTCCTCTCGCGAGTAGCCCGAAATCTCCACGAACTTATCGTTGACGTATGTGATTCGCCCGGTGACGTCGGTGGTCGCGACGATGGCGGCGTGGTCGAGCGCCCGCTTGAAATCCGCAAGCTGCTGCACGTGATCGGGACGACGGTCTGCCGAGTCGCG
>DASROF010000177.1:0-25632 GCA_035647075.1 Vicinamibacterales bacterium
GCGGAGATCAACGACTGGCGCTCACAGAAGATCCTGCTGAAGCCGGCCGGGACAAAGAGCACGAATTGACGTTGTAGTGTACGGCTTTAGCCGGACCAACGGACTCACCACGAAGGGCGCGAAGAACGCGAAGGACGCGAAGAGAGATCGATATTCAAGACATCCTTCGCGAGCTTCGCGGTCAAGGCATTTATGAAGAAGCCGATTGCTGTCGTTTCGATTTTTGCGTTCATCGTCCTCGGCCCGGCTGACTGGCTGGCCGACCGTATCTGCTGGTGGTCGATGCCGGGCGTGACGCTCATCGCGCAGAGCGCGGCGCCGCCGATCGCGTTCGACGCCACCGCCGACTTCCTGCGCACGCCGAATGACGTCTTCATCGGCGAAGTGGGCGGCGTCGGCCGCAACTCGCGCGGTCAGATTTTCGTTTACACGCGAACGGGTCATCCGTACGCGACCCTCGGTGACAATCGCACCTTCTACCGCAACGGCTCTCGGCTTTTCCTCTTCGACGCCAGCGGTAAGTTCGTCCGCGAGTGGGGCCAGGACGTCTACGGTTTCAATGACGCGTTCGGTCTTCGCGTCGATCCGCAGGACAACGTCTGGACGATTGACGCCGGCGCCAGCCAGGTCGTGAAGTTCGACCCGCAGGGGCGCATTCTGCTCGTGCTCGGCCGCAAGCCGGAGGCCATCAACGTCCGCCCGGGGGCTGCGGGCGGAGGGGAAGACGGTGGTGGCCGTGCTGCCGGTCCGGCAGGTGGTGCTCGCCAGGGCGGTGCCGGTGCGGGCGCACCAGCCGGAGGACGCGCCGGCGGGGCGGCACCGGGCTCGGGCGTGCCAGGATCGACATTCAGCGAGCCCGGCGATGTGGCCTGGGATGCGACGGGCAACATCTACATCGCCGACGGCGTCGGCAACACGAACCGCATCGCCAAGTTCGACAAAGACGGCCGCTTCATCAGGCACTGGGGCTCGACCGGGACCGAACCGGGCCAGTTCAATGGCGTGAAGGCGCTGGCGATCGATCGTCAGGGCAACGTCTACGCCGCCGACATGCGCAACAAGCGCATTCAGGTGTTCGACGCCAACGGCATGTTCAAGTCGCAGTTCGGCAACGTCGGCACCCCGATCGCCCTGTGCATGACGACTGGTTCGACGCAGTATCTCTACGTCTCACATGCAGGTGACGAGGTGGGCATGGACGACGCGGCGATCTACAAGGTGACGCTTGACGGCCGGATCGTCGGCTCCTTCGGGAAGGCGGGCAAGCTGCCGAAGGAGTTCGGCATCGCCAACTCGATCGACTGCCGCAACGAGAACGAGCTGCTGATCGGCGAGATGACGAACTGGCGCGTGCAGAAGGTAACGCTGAAGCCGTAAGGAGACCGTTCACACTTCCGGGTTCTCGCTTCTCTGTTCGTGTTCAGGTTCGAAAACCTCGTAGGACTTCGCGAGCTTCGTGGTTATTTCCTAACGTGGCGCTCGAGCATCTGGCGCCGCACGACACCGCCGTAGACGTTCCCCTGCGCATCGACGCCCACGCCTTCCGCGCCCGAGTGATCGGCACGCGTCGATTCCATGTCCTCGACAAACGCGGTGACGCGGCCGTCGCGGGCGCTGCCGATGCGAATCCCCTTCTTGATGCCCATCAGCTCATGCGCGCCCGTGTCGGGGCCGGACTCGGAGTCGGCGACGTAGATCGTGTCGTCGGCCGTAATGAAAATGCCGCTGGGACGGCCGAACTGCCGCCACTCGTCCAGATACTTCCCGTCCTGGTCGAAGATCTGAATCCGGTTGTTCTCGCGATCGCCGACGAACAGTCGGCCGCGCGAATCCATCGCAATCGCATGCGGCTCGCTCAGCTCGCCGGGTCCTGAGCCCTTCGTCCCCCACGCCTTCACGAACGTGCCGTCCTTCGTGAACTTCACGACGCGGTTGTTCAGAGGGGGTGGGCCGTCGGTTGTCCGGTGGCTGTCGGTGACGAAGATGTCACCGTTCGGCGCAACGACGACGTCTGTCGGCTGATCGAAGAGTCCAGGCTCCGAACCGGCAACGCCGGCCTTGCCGAGCGTCATCAGCACCTTCCCATCGGGAGCGAACTTGAAGACCTGGTGTCCCTTGCCATCGCGGCCGCGCGCGTCGGTCACCCACAGATTCCCCTGCCGATCGACGGCCGCCCCGTGTGGAAACACGAAGAGGTTCTGTCCGAATGCCGCGAGGAGCTTGCCGTCCTTGTTGTATTTCAGGATCGGCGGCTCGCTGCGTCCAGCACAGGAGTTCTCGAAACAGCGTTCGATCACGTAGAGGGAACCATCTGGCGCCGGCTCGATCGCCGTCACGGCAGGCCACTTCGGCATCCCTGCCGGCAGCTCCCCCCAGTCGCGCGTTGTCCGATACGGTTGCGGCAAATCGTTGCGTGGCTCGTTGCCGGCCCGCGGCGCCGCAGCGGCGGCCGTAGCCGACGGCGCAGACGGTGTGATCTTCACGATCGTCACGATGAAGTGCTTGCCGGGCGCCAGAACGAACTGGTGGACCGTGTTTTTAGGGATGTAGAGGATGTCGCCGGCGCTGACCTTGTAGGACGTTGCGCCCTTGATTCCTGCGCCGCGAAGCTCGCCGTCCGTCGTCGCGCGGCCGTCGATGATCGTCCCGCCGATCAGCACCTCGCCTTCGCCCGATCGGATGGTAATGAAATCGTCCTGCTTGGTGTGGACCTCGGCCTCCGAGTTCCCGTCGCGATAGATGAGCGTCGCGCCGCCTTCGATCAGCCGCTCGGCCCCCAGGTGGCGGGCCGGGTCGACGTTGGAGCCGATCTTCTTCTCGAGGTCGGCAAGCTGCTTCGCGCTCCACAGCACCGGCTGCTGGGCATGACCGATGGACGAGGCGAGCAGCAGCACGGTGGCGATGACGACAGTCCTCATGACATGCTCCCGGCTAATACGCGAGGTTGAACGGGATTGTAGCCGCTGAGAGGCTACGGAGTTCGTCGGAGAAGACGGTCTCACAGGAGCAACGAAGGAACGAAGGCGAACGGAGTGCGATGGCCACGCTTCACAGTCTTCGTGGTTCAACTACTTAAGAATCGGCTCCGTTCGTCTCCGTTTCTTCGTTACTCCTGTGAAACCGTTTCCTCCGTCCGCTCCCCTGCCTCCAGGAATCAGCGAGCAGGTTTCGAGAGATACGTTTTCGAAGCAGCCTCGTCCTTGACCGGCGTGAACTTGTCGGGATCCACGCGAATCATCAGATAGGTGATGTGGTCGTCGATTTTGCTGAAGTAATGTCCGGTGCCGGCGGGGATGACAACGACATCGCCCGTCTTGATCTCGCGTGACACAGGATTACGAATCGACGCGGCATTGTTGCCGGGACCGTTGAACAACCGGACGGTCTCGAGGTCAGCGGGCCGCCGCTGCTTGCCAACGAGATCGGCACCGGTGACGAGGGTCCCCGACCCGCTGATCACGTGATAGACCTCGCTCACCAGGTCATGCTCAGCGACGGAATCAGCTGGCGGCGTGGTCAGCCGCGGCCGGTAGACAACGCCGACCCCGACATGCGCCTTGCCGATCTCGACGTCCCGGATCTGCTGGTCCGTCAGCTTCTCCGCCATGGCCTTCTTCACATAGGCATCGACTTCTGAGCTGTCGATATAGGTGGCCGGGCACATCCGGCACTGCGGTTCGGGATTGTTGTTCTGCGCGAACATCGCCCGTGCGGCAAACACGCACGAGGCGATTGCGACGGCGGCGGCCATGCGTTTCATGCGCGATCTCCGGGTGAACGTTACTTGCTAGCGGGCCACGGCACTCCACGGTTTTTGGCGACGGACCGGACGCCCTTGTAGAGGAATCGCTGCAGGCGGGCACCGTTGTACGTCTCGGTCGTATAGAGATTCCCCTTGGAATCGACGGCGATGTTGTGGACGCCGTAGAACTGACCGGGCTGGCGCCCGCCGTCGCCGAACACCGTGACGACCTCGAGCGTGTCGCGGCGCAGCACGCGCACTTCCTCGTTCACGCCGTCGACCTGGTAGATGTAGGTCTCCTGCGGATCGCGTGAGAAGGCCATGTCCCACACCGAGCCCGACCGGATCGTTTTCGTCTCGAAGAACATTTCCTTCACAAACGTCCCGTCAGTCCGGAAAACCTGCACGCGATCGTTGACGCGATCGCAGACGTAGACGAACCGATCCTTCGAAACGATGACGCAGTGGACGGTTCGGAAATGCTTCGACGGCGGCTCGCCCGGCTCGTAGTCGCCGATCTTCGAGTCGTCCGGCTTCACGCCGTACGCGCCCCAGTGGCGCTTGTACTTGCCCGTCTCCGCGTCAAAGACGATGACCCGGCGATTGCCGTAGCCATCCGCGATGTACGCCTCGTTCGTCGGCGGATCGACAAAGATCTTGGCGGCGCGCCACAGGTTCTGGGTGTCGTTGCTGCCGTTGTGGACGCCCTGCTTGCCGATCTGCAGGATGAACGTTCCCTGCCGCGTGAACTTCAGGACCTGCGTGTCCTTCGCTTCGTCGTTGCCGCCAATCCAGACATTCCCTTTGTGATCGACGGTGATGCCATGGTTGCTGACCGGCCACTCGTAACCGGGGCCTGGCCCGCCCCAATGGCCGACCAGGTTACCCGCCTGATCGAACTCGAGTACCGGCGGCGCCGGCGTGCAGCAGCGGCCAACCTGCGGCGTCACCGCGGCGGCCTTGAAGTTGTCGTCGATGCTGCCGGGACGATGAATGATCCAGACGTGATCGCGATCGTCCACCGACACGCCAATCGTCGAGCCGAGCACCCAGTGATTCGGAAGCGGCTTCGGCCAGAACGGATCGACGTCGAAGTACGGGGCGTTCACAGTTGAGCTCTGTGCGTGCAGCACAACCGCCGCCGAGACCACGAGGGCACCGAGCGCCAGCTTGCGTATCATCGAGCCGCCTTTTCCAGTCCTTCCGTCAGTTCGACAACCGTCCCCCAGGGATCCGTGATCGTTGCGCTCTCCACGTCACCGAGCGCGCGATCGCGCGCGAGCGGCGTCGTCAGCGTGATGCCTTTGGCCGGAAGCGTTCCCAGAAACTCCTTCAGATTCCGAACTTCGAAGCCAACGTGATCGACCGCGCGGCCGCGCGTACCGACCTGCGGCTCCTTCAGCTCCCAGTGGAAGAAGTTCAGCATGTAACCGATGCCGGGAAGGTCTGCGCCGAAGAAGAAGTCGGTCGTGCCCGGGCGTTCGGTTGCGTTGAGCGCCTTCATGAACCAGCGGCCCATCTCGACGTACTGCGCGTTGATGAAGTGGACGTGGTGATGGACGATCGGCGGGGCGTTCGGCTCCATGTTGGTGACGAGCTCGATCTTCACGCCGTCCGGTCCCACCAGGTATTCGAACCGACCGTACACCGGCGACGGCGCCGACGGCGTGCCGGCATTGGCACCGGCCGCGGTCTCACGACCGACGGTACGCCCGTACCCCTTCGCCACGACCTTCATCGCGAAGTCGGGCACGTTCGGCACGGCAAAGCCGATATGGTCGAACGTTGTTCCCCGCGCAGGACCAGTTGGCTTCTGCGGGCGGAGGAGCAGAAACACATCGCCGAAGCGCACAGCCTCGGTCGTCCCGACCTTCGTGGCCGTGCCGCCGAGCGCGTCAACCCAGAATTTCTTGTGCTCGTCGACGCTCGTGACGTTCAGGTGATAGTGACCGACGCGGATCGGCGCAGCCTCCTTGAGGAGCTGCGCCGAGAGCTTCGGCACCGGCAGGATCGCGAGCAGCGCGAGGACAACCGCAGCGGCGAAGCGGGTCATGGGATTACTGCGCGGCCGGCGGTGCGACAGTACCAACGACTTCGATCAGAAGTCCGTTGGGATCCTTCACGAACACGTTGCGCGTCTTCGGGTCCCACTCGACGAGCGCCTGATCCTTGGAGATCACGCGCACGCCCGCGGCTTTCAACTTCGGCAGAAGTTCCTGGATGTTGCCGACGCGGATCGCCATCCCCGACGCACCCGGATCCGGCACCCGCATGTCCTGATTCACCAGCTTCTGGCCGCGGAACTCGGTGAGCTCCATGCGCGCGTTGCTGCCTGGAATGGTCGCCATCTTGACACGCACTTCAGTACCGGCAGGAACGCCCATCAGCGCAGCATCCGGCCCCTGCAGCTTCGTATACGCGTCTCCGGCAGGACCGAACTCCCATCCGAGCATGTCGTTCCAGAACTTCAGCGTTGCAGTCATGTCGGCAACGGTCAGCCCGATCACGGAGCCAACGATGTTGCCCTGGACATCCACGGGAGGGGCGCCCTGGCCAGCGATGGCTTCGACGATGTAGCCGTCCGGGTCGCGCATGAAGACCGCCTTCATGCCGCTCGCCAGAGTCACCGCGGTTCCGCCGGTTGTAATGATGGTCGCGCCGCGCTGCTTCGCTGCAGCGACAACCGCGTCGATGTCCTTGACCATGAACTTCATGTGGGGCGCACCGGGATCGGTCAGCTTGAACTGCCGCGGCGTCCGCTCGGTGTTCGTGAACTCGGTCAGCTCGAAGTTCATGCCGCGCCCAGGAATTCGCAGCATGGCCACACGGAGGACGACTCCGGGCGAGTTCGTCAGCAGCGGCACGTTGGGATTCGCGAACGGCGCCGGGTTGGTGGTGAGGCCGAGACCAAACACGTCGCGATAGAACGCCAGCGTCGTGTCGACGTTGTTGGTCGCGTGGATCGCGTGCATGAATCCGCTCGTGGCACCCTTGACGGGTGCGGCGTCCGGCGGCGGTCCAGGCGGTCCACCCGCTCTCTGACCCTGTGCGTGCGCCGTAACAGAAAGCGCGGCGCTCAGAATGACGGCTGACAGAAAACGCATGATGATCTCCTCGAATTGGGCCGAAGCGGGCTTGCCAGGTCCGCGCCCGCGGCCGATTCAGGGGCGCGGAACCCGGCCCACAAGTTCCTGCTGGTGGATTATTGCGCTGGACGCTGCTCGATCAACTGCTGAATTAACGCCGCGGTGTCCTTGTGGAGGACCGGTGGTCCGCCGGCGCGGCCACGGCCGCCGACACCGTTCGCCACGTCCACGGGTGTGCGGCCCTGCTTGTCCTTCTGATCGAGCACGGCACCCTTGCCGGCGAGATATTTCACGACCGAATTGAGTCCCGACTGCGCGGCGAAATGCATCACCGTGCCGCCCTGGTCGTTATTCACCTTCACGTCGGCGCCCTTCTCGACGAGCAACTGCACCGCCTTGAACAGCTCCGCCTCGGTGCCGACGTCCTCGGCGAACGCGCTCTGGCCGCGGCCGAAACCGCAGGCGAAGAGCAATGCCGTGGCGCCTTGCCGCTGCTTCAGCGAGACGTCGGCGCCGTGCTTCAGCAGGATCTCCATCGCACGGTAGTCGCCGTTCTTGGCCGCACGCATCAGCGCCGTGGCGCCGTCGCCGAGTGTTCCCTCGCCAGGCGTGTGATTGCGCATCAGCGTCGCGCGCTTCAATTTCGCGTTCACGTCCGCGCCCTTCGCCAGCAGCATCTCGATCAGATCGAGGACGCTGTGTTTGTCGGTCACGTGCCGCGGCGGCATGCCGTAGATCTCACCGAGCGAACTCATATCGACTGCCGCGTAGAGGGCAGCCATTCCCGAGCCGTCGGCAATGTTTGGGTTGGCACCCTCCTCGATGAGCACCGCAGCGGTGTCGTAATGCGAGTTGATGATGGCGCGAACGAGCGCGGTCGTTCCCTCGGGATCGACGGCGTTCAGATCGGCACCGCCTTTGGCCAGCGCACGCGCCGCCTCCGGCGCGCCGTCGCGCGCGGCGTACATCAGCGCCGGCCAATCGCCTTTCGGCAGCGACGTCAGCACTCCTTCGAGCCCGAATGAATCCTTGGGGAACTTCAGCGCGTTGGAGCGCGCGTTCACATCGGCGCCGCGCGCCAGCAGCAGCGTCACCACGTCCGCCTGGTTCTCCCCCGCCGCCCACATCAGTGCCTGCTCTCCCAGCACGTCTTCGCGCGCATCGACCTTCGCACCTTTGTCGAGAAGCGCTTTGACGGTGGCGGCGTTGCCGGTCCGCGCGGCGGTCATCAACGGCGTCTGTCCGCGCGAGGCGGCTTTATTCGGATCAGCGCCGGCGACCAGGAGTGCCTGCGTGATGATCGGATTGCCATTGGTGGCGGCCAGAATCAGCGGCGTCATGCCGTAGCTGTTGGCGGCATTCGTGTTGGCGCGCGCACGCAGCAAGGCGTTGACGATGTCGACGTTGTTGCCGCGAACGGCCCAGTGCAGGGCGGTGGTGCCGTCGGCGTCGGACACGTTCACATCAACGCGTTTCTGCAGCAGCGCCCGGAGGGCCTGCACGTTACCCGCACGCGCCGCCTCGCGCAGATTCGGTGTCTGTCCACCGGCAACCGTCGTCATCAGGACGACGAGGGACAGGTAGAGGCCGGCCTTTCTGTGGCCCGCCTGAAGGCGGGCCCTACGAGAAGAATTCATCGACCGATCCATTGCTGTCGCCGAAGCTGTCCATTTTGCTTCCGTACTTGTGCGCAATCGCGAGCCACAGGTTCCCCACTGGCGTCCGCGGCGTGAGCTGCACGTGGCGATGGCCCTTGCCGACGCCGCCGCCAACGCCAATCACCGGCAGCGGATCGCTGGCATGCGGGTTCGGGTTGCCCATACCGCCGCCGTACATGATCAGCGAGTGGTCGAGCACCGACCCGTCGCCGTCGGGAGTGGACTTCAGCTTCTCGATGAACTTCGCGAAGAGCGTCGCGTGATAGGTATTCACCTTCACGTTCTGCGCGATCTTCTGTTTGTCGTTGCCGTGGTGCGAGACCGAGTGGTGCTGCTCGGTGACGCCGATGTTCGGATACGTCCGCTGGCTCAGCTCACGTGACAGCATGAACGTGAAGACGCGCGTGACGTCCGCCTGATAGGCCACGGCCAGCAGCTCGTACATCAGCGATGCGTGCTCTTCGAAGGTATCCGGCACGCCGACTGGTGCGTCGAAGTTCACGTCCGTTTTAGCGCGTGCCTCGGCGCGGCCAAGACGGCGCTCGATCTCCCGCAGATTCTCGAGATACTCGTCGACGCGCGCGCGATCGCGCTGACCAAGCGCGGTGTTGAGCTTCCGGGCTTCGTCGCTGATCGAGTCGAGCACGCTCCGCTGCGCCCGGATACCCGCCTGACGTTCGGCGGCGGATGAGGACCGGCCGAACATCCGCTCGAACACCACACGCGGGTTGATGTCCATCGGCAGCGGCGTCGAAGGCGTCCGCCACGAGATCGTGTTCAGATACGCGCAGTTGAACCCGGGCGAGCAGCCACCGACATAGCCGGTGAAGTCTTCAGTGGCGACCTCGAGCGACGGCAGTGGCGTGTCCTGTCCAATCTGCTGCGCCACGATCTGGTCGATGGTGGTGTTGGCGTACACGTCCTCGGCTTCCGTGCGCTTCGGCCACACGCCCGTCAGGAAGCCGGCTGCGCTGACCGCATGGTCGCCCACCTGGCTGCCCGGATGCGATCGCGTCAGGTTCGAGACGACCACGAGCTGATCCTGGAACGGCTCGAGCGGCTTGAGTATCGTCTTGAAGGTGAAGCCGGATCCGACTTCAGCCGGGATCCATTCCTCGATGATGGCGCCGTTCGGAAAATAGACGGCGCCGAACCGCGTGCGCGGGCGCGCCGGCGACTGGGCCATCGCGGTCATCGCCGGCCACATCGCGTCGAGCAGCGGCAGCGCAATCGTGACGCCCATGCCACGGAGAAAATGACGCCGGGGAATCGCCTGCTTGAAGACGAACACGCTTGCCTCCAGATCCGGCTAAAGCCGGATACTCCAGGTCCGGCTAACGCCGGACACTACAGGTCCGCCTGACGGCGGACACTACGAGCTATGGTGCGCCGCCGCTCGAGACCGGCGCTGTATCCGCCGGCTTGGTGCGCATCTGGAACGCGGGACTGCGGGCGATACCGCGGACCAGCGACGAGAACCGGTAGTTGTCGCGCGCGGCGTCGCGGACGATCTGGCGAATCGTCGGCCGATCGTACGCCTCGATCCCGCGGCCCAGCGCGTACACAAACATCTTCTCCGTCATCGTCGTCACGAAGACGTCCGGACGCGCGAGGATGGCGTTGCGCAGGGCAACGACGCCGTCAACCTTGCTTCCGTCCGCCAGCTGTCCCGACGCGTCGATGGGGCCCGCGGGCTCCTTCGTGCGCCATGAACCAACTGCATCGAAGTTCTCGAGCGCAAAGCCGATCGGATCCATCAGCTTGTGACAGCTGGCGCACACGGGATTCGCGCGGTGCGCCTCCATCTGAGCGCGCAACGTCTTCGGCGCTTCACCGTCTTTGGCGACGAGCGGCGGCACATCCTCGGGGGGCGGCGGCACGATCAGACCAAGAAGATTTTCGAGCACCCACTTGCCACGCAGCACCGGCGATGTGCGCTCGGCGTGAGACGTCACGGCAAGGATCGACGCGTGGCCGAGCAAACCGCGACGCTGGTCGTCCGTCACAGCCACGCGACGGAACTGACTGCCGTAGATGTTCGGGACGCCGTAATGGCGCGCCAGCCGCTCGTCCAGATACGTATAGTCAGCCCGCAGCAGATCGAGGACGCTGCGGTCTTCGCGAACGATGCTCTCGAAGAGCAATTCCGTTTCGCGGCGCATCGAACGTCGCAGGTTGTCGTCGAAGTCCGGGAACAGGTTGGTGTTCGGCTGCACGCTTCTCACATTGCGCAACTGCAGCCACTGACCGGCGAAATTCGCGATCAGCGCACTCGACTTCGGGTCCGCGAGCATCCGCGTAATCTGCGCGTCGAAGGCCGCCGGCTGCTGCAGGGTGCCCCGCTCTGCGCGCTGCAGCAGCGCTTCGTCCGGAATGCTGCTCCACAGGAAGAACGAGAGCCGGGATGCGATCTCAACGTCCGTCAGGCGATGCGGTGCGCCGGCCGCCAGCGATGCCGGATCCTGCTCGACGCGGAAGATAAATAGCGGGCTGGCGAGGATCCGCTCGAGGCCCCGCTGGATGCCGCGATCGAAGCTGCCCTCCTTGCGCCCGTCCTCATAGAACGCCAGCAGCGGACGCGTCTCCGCATCGGTCACCGGCCGCCGATACGCCCGACGCGCGAGCCGCGACAGGATCTGACGCGCGCATTGTTCTTCCGCAGCGGTCGCTGTGGGGCGGGTTCCGCCGAGCGCCTCAGCCGCGCGAGGCGGACCCGCCGGTCCACACGTGAAGATCGCGCGCCGGCTCGGAGTATTGCCGACACTCGTCGCGCCGAACGGGCCCGTGATTGCCACGGTCTGAATGTGCGGTGCCCCGGCCCAGTCGAAGTTGTCCGCGGAGCTGCGCAGGAACGGCTGCAGCCGGACCGCATCCTTCACCGCCATGTTGCCAACGAACGCGACGGTCACGTCGTGCGCCCCTGCGGAAACCTTGACCTTCGCCCGCATCCTTCGCTCGACATCGTCGCCGGTATCCGTCGGCTTGTCGAACATCGCGGCGAGGTCCGCGTTGCCGCCGATCGTGGCGCGGTGCACCGTCTTGCCATCGATCGCGATTTCGACGTCGTGTGGATACTGCAGGCCGCGCACCATGTTGAGGTTGGTGCGATAGAGCTTGGTTTGAATGTCGTATTCACCGTCCAGCGGGAAGATGTGACGCACCCGCGTGCCACCGAGCGTGCCGAGCGGCAGGCCGTCGATGTGCTGGTCCTGCGACAGATCTTGAGGAATGCGATACGTCTCGCCGCCTGCCCGCAGGCGCGTGTCGCCGACCGCGAGCGCGCTGATCGTGGACGCCGCTGTCAGATAGCGTTCCTGCAGCGACGGAGACACGCCAAGTACGTCCGAAACATTGTCGAACCCGAACGCGGAGTCGTCTGGTGGCAGGAGAAGCGCGGGATCAACGTCGAGCTGCAGCAGATCGCGAATCGCGTTCGCGTATTCCGAGCGATTCAAGCGATGCAGCATCGGCCTGCCCGGATTCGGCGATTGAGTGGCGATCCGATCGAGCTCGCCTTCCAGCCAGCCGGTGAACGCGTCGAGCGCCGCGTTCGCGGGACGCGGAGAGCCGGGCGGCGGCATCAGCCCGGAACGCAGCTTCCGCGTGACCTTCTCCCAGAGCTCGATGTTGGTCGACGGCGTGGCCAGGGCAGCCGGCTCCAGCACGAGCCCGCCGGTTTTCAGCCGTTGGCTGTGGCAAGTGACGCAGTACTGCTGAACGAGTGCCTGATGACTCGTCGTGTCCGCCTTCAGGCGAACCACCGTCGTCGGCTGTGCGGTTTGGGCGCTGAGGGTCACATACCCCAGGCAAACCACGAAGACGGCCGCACCCGAATAGATAAGACCCTTCATTCCGTGTCGTTGCTTAGGATAACCCGCCGATTGCCGCCGCCGACCTGCCCTTCGCGCGGCGGAAGTACGGCCGATCGTCCTATTTCCTGGCAATTCCAGCGCTCAGGGCGCTGGCTCGATCCGGAGAAGGGCGCCGTCCTTTTCGTCCGTCAGCACATAGAGCAGGCCGTCGGGCCCCTGACGGATGTCGCGTATGCGCTGACGTAGATCGACGAGCAACGACTCGCGCCGCAGCTCTTCCATCTTCTCGTTGAACAGAATCCGCTCGACGTGTCCGGTGCCGGGAATCTCGCCCGTGCGCAGTCCGCCGACGAAGACATCGCCCTTCCAGGCAGGCAGCTTGTCGCCGGTGTAGAACGCGAGTCCGGACGTGGCGATTGCAGGAACCCACATCACCACCGGTGGCTCGAAGCCCTCATGACCCGGCCGCTCCGACTGCCACGGCCCCGTGTACTGACGACCGTAGCTCACCATCGGCCATCCGTAGTTGGCGCCCGGCTTCAGAATGTTGATCTCGTCGCCGCCATTCGGGCCGTTTTCCGTCTGCCACATCTGCCCGGTACGCGGGTGCAGCGCCAGGCCAAGCGAACTCCGATGACCCATCGTGTAGATCTCGGGCTTGTATCCGGCCTTGCCGACAAACGGGTTGTCGGGCGGCACCGATCCGTCGTCCTTGATGCGCAGCACCTTGCCGCCATGTGAGCTCGGATCCTGAGGGTCGGCGCCCGCCGTCGCCAGATAGATCATGCCGTCTTTGCCAAACGCCATGCGCGCGGTGCTCGTCCCGGGCGCAGTACTGGTGCCGAGCGACGCCACGAAGATGTCCTTGACGTTCATCAAACCCTTGGCGTCCCACGATGCCCGGGCAATCGCCACGGTGTTGCGCTTCGCGTCCAGCGGTTTGGTGTAGTTGATGTAGAGATATCGATTCTGGGCGTACTGCGGGTGGAGCACGATGTCCATCAACCCGTGTACTGCGCCCGGCAACCCGGACTCCCCCGTGCCCACGTTCATCGGCACGCCGGGCACCGGCTGCGGATCGAGCTTCCCGTTCCGGATGATCCGCAGCTTGCCCATTCGCTCCGTGACGAGCATGGTGCCGTCAGGCAGCCACGTCATGCTGAACGGATACGAGAGACCCTTCGTGACCACGACGACGCGGATCTTCATCCCTTCGCCGGTGTCGTAGACGAAAGGACCCGGGCCAAGCGGCTTGTTGGCGAGACCCGTCGGGGCCACCGGGATGCCGTTTGAGAACGGCACCGTCCGTTGTCCAAACACGAGGGTCACACCCGCACTGATCGCCAGCAATACCGCCAGGGGCGCTACGTACTTCGTTCTCACTCTGGACCTCCGGGAAGGGCGAGTATATACGCGGTCAGTTGGTAGTTGGATAGTTAGCTAGTTGGTAGTTGGTAGTTAGTAGTTGGTAGTTCGAGACTCTGGAGATCTCCGTGCTCTCTGCTACGAACTATCCAACTAGCTAACTATCCAACTAGCTGACTAGTTAATCGTCGCGGCTTCGCCCGTCTCCGCGAGCAAGTGGGTGTGCTGGCGGGCGATCTCGCCGACCGTGGCGTCCTGGTAGAAGTTGCCCATCGAATAGCCGCACAGCAGCTTGAAGTCGTGCGACTTCGCGAGCTCGTTCCACATCGTTTCGAGGCGAATCGCGGCGGCGGTCATGCCGTCCTTCCAGAGCACGTTGACCATCTCGCCGTACGCACGAGTGGTTCGTTCGGGATGGATTCGCGCGATCTCTTCGAGCATCGTGCCGCACACGTGGGTGAACAGCTGCTGATGAGGCATGCCGTTGGCAAGGATGGTATCGAGCGTCTCGCGGGCGTCGAGGAAAATCAGATCGCCAAGCCGCTTCATCCGCTGGACGTCATGGCCGAGCGCTTCCAGGGCCGTTTCGATCGCGTACCGGTGTTCGGGCGTGGCGATGATGATGCCAGGCTGGCGCTGCCTGATTCCTTCATCCAGGAATCTGGCAACAATGGTGACGAGAGACTCGGCGTCCCTGTAGAACTGAACCGCGTGGTAGTGTCCGGCTGATGCGTGTGCCACGTGCGTCTCAAGGGGGGCGTCGTGCCCGGAAACGTCAGTGTAACCAGCGGTTCCTGGCGGCACAAGCTCAGCGCTGAGCTTGGCTATCTCCCTACCCGTTCGCGAGCAACCGTCCGTATCCCGGCGTCTTCACACGAAGGCCGAGGAGACGCATGCCGGACCACAGCGCGTGTGGCAGGCTCGACACCACCGGAACACGCGTCTCCGTCTCGAGCGGCGCAAGGATTTCCAGCGTCCTGAGGCCACCGCACGACACGAGCAGTGCATCGGCCTTTGCGGCCTGTTTGAAAACGTCGGCGCTGAACTTGTGAAGCGTGTCCTGTGTGACTTTGCCGGGATCGCCGATGGCTTCGAGTCCAAGTCCCTTCATCGCGACGACTTCAAAGCCCGATTCGCCCAGAAACGTGTTCAGTCGCCGGTTGACCTCTTCGTTGTATGCCGTCGCTGCGGCGACCCGCTTCGCACCGACGGCGCGCAGGCCATCAACCACAGCCGTGCTCATGCTCGTCGCCTTCAAGCCGGTGGCTTTCCGGATGTCGCCGAGGAGCTTTTCGTTGAAGGCGGCGCCGCGGTAGAAGGTGAGCGACGTACCCAGCAGGTCGATGGCCGTGGCGCCCCGCTTCTTGAGCTCGACGGCGGCCGGAACGATCTTGTCGATGACCGAGTCGTATCCATCGGGTGTCATCGTCTTCAGGCCGAGGCCGATGACCGTGAAGCGGATGTTGGAGTCGTAGAGCGCCAGACCCTCAGGTGGAATCGGGTAATCGGCCGGCGGGGCGATCAATCCGAGCAGCGGGCGCGTCTCCGCACCAAAGGCGAGATTCGCCCCTGCGCCTACGGCCAGGCCCGCCTGCAGAAATGCCCGTCTGGAAATGCTCATCGCGACTCCTCGCAAGTAGTTGTCCAGCCCCTGAGCCAGACTCTGTGGGAAGACACTACGACCAATCCTCCGCGCCGGTCAACTCGAGCGGTGGATGGGTCTATACTGCGCCTCGCCCTTGCGAAGACTTGCCCGCACCCCCCTGGCGACAGCTACGGTCCTCACGATTGCGGCCTGCCTCTCATGCGGCCGCAGTGACTCGAACATCGAGCGCGACGTGCGCTCGCGGCTCATCGTCGATAACACGACCTCAGCGATGAACGTGACCGTCTCCGCCGAACATGGCGCCGTACGTTTGTCGGGCGTGATTCGTGCGCGTCGACAGTACAACCGTGCACTCGAGATCGCACGTGAGGTGGTTGGCGCGGAAAAAGTCATCAACGAGATGCGGCTCGACGAGCATCCGCTGGCGGTGGCGGTGTACGCGGCCGTGCAACGAGACCCGCTGGTTGCCGCGGTCCCGCTCGCAGTCGACGTTCCCAATCCGGGAATCGTGGTCCTGAGAAGTAATCGGACCACCGAAGAGCAGCGCACGCGTCTCCTCGAGATCGCCAAGCGCGTGCCTGGCGTCTCGAGAGTCGACGCGTATATGAAGTAGTGTCCGGCGTCCGGACGGCTTTCCGTCAGCTCGCGAACACGGCCTGACCCTGAAAGAGCCAGTCCACGGCTCTGGCTGCCTCAGACGCGGTGCGAACGTGTACCGTCGCCCGGGACGGATCCTCACCGGTCCCGTGCCGATCCAGCCACACACGCTGGATGCCGAACGACTCCGCCGGCACGATGTCGCGCTTCCAGTCGGACGCGATGTGGACCCAGTTCTCTTTTCGCGCCTGCGCCAGCATCAGGAAGGCGCGGAAGTGCCACAGCTCCGGCTTGAAGCCACGTACCCGCTCCGACGTGACGAACAAGTCGAACGGGTTGCGGAACGTCCGATGCACCGTCTCGAACGTCGCGTCGTCCCAGTTTGTGAGCACGCCGAGGCGATACCCTCGCTTGCGGAGCTCCGCCAGCAGCGGCTCGACGTCCTCGAGGGGCCGGACGGCTGGCCACGGTTTCACCGTCTGCTCCCGTGCGTCATGCTGCGGGAGCTGCGGCGGCACACTTCGGCCGACGAGCGTCCCGTCGCAATCAAACGTTACCCACCGGTTGCGTCTTCCCGGAAACACTGGATCCTCCTTTCCTCTGTTGGTCCCGTCCGCCTGGAGGCGGACACTACGAAAATAGGGGCCGACCTTCAGGTCGGCCAGAAAAGCAAAAGGGCCATCACCCTCGTCGGATGATGGCCCTTTGATGACCGCGTTCAGGTCCTGGCACCTACATCATCCGACTTCGCCTCCAGCGGCATGACCGCTGTCCTTGGCAACGCACACGTCGACCCACGTAATAAACAGCGGGTTGTGACGGCGAACGTGGCGGATCGGCAGGTTCACTGGGACCTCGAAAATCGTCCCGACGATGATAGCGAACTTTGCTCGATCTGCCAACAAAGATCGCGCTAGAGTGTCACCCTTACAAACAGTTTCGAAGGGGCCGATGTTAACGGTCGGCTTGAGAGGGAACGATGAGAGTTGCGGCGCAAGCCCTCGCGATCTTTTTGGTCATCGGCGTCGGATCCGTCGACGCACAGTGGCTGAACCACCCCTGGCCCGGGATTCCACGCACGAATGACGGCAAGGCCGACTTGTCCGCCGCGGCGCCGCGCACGGCTGACGGCA
The DNA here is from genome assembly GCA_035647075.1 of Vicinamibacterales bacterium. Classification (GTDB taxonomy): domain Bacteria; phylum Acidobacteriota; class Vicinamibacteria; order Vicinamibacterales; family UBA2999; genus Gp6-AA40. Next base: position 17,000 of record DASROF010000177.1, read on the forward strand.
AGCCGGACTTCTCAGGTGTGTGGGGACTGGACGCGGGCCCGTCGCTCTTCTGGATCCCCGCCGAGCCGAAGCCTGAGAAGAAGGCCTGGCTTGAAAAGCTGCTTGCCGATCGTGACGAAAACATCCAACTCGATGATCCGGGTTTGCAGTGCCTCCCCGAGGGCCCGCGGTTCATGCACTTCGTCGCGTTCCCCAAGAAGATCGTGCAGACCCCGGCGCTCATCGTCGTCATCGCCGAAGACTTGTCCTATCGTCAGATCTTCCTCGACGGCCGGCCGTTGCCGAAGGATCCCACCCCGAGTTTCGTGGGCTACTCCGTGGGCCACTGGGAGGGCAACACGCTTGTCGTCGAGAGCACCGGCTTCAAGGAACGCACCTGGCTCGACTGGGCCGGTCATCCGCACAGCGAACAACTCCACCAGACCGAGCGTTGGAGGCGCCTGAACTTCGGCCGCATCGAGATCGAGGAGACGTTTACTGATCCCGAGATCTACGCCAAGCCGATGAACGTGAAGGTCACAGGCACGCTCGTGCCGGACACCGATCTGCTCGAGTACGTATGCGCCGAAAACGAGCGCGATCGGCCGAAGCTGATCGGAACCGCGAGCGCGATGCGAAAGCAATATGCACCGATCAAGGTGACGCCCGAGGTTCTGGCCCAGTACGTCGGCACCTACGATTTCCGCTTTCCGGAGAACCCCACGATCCCGTCGATCTGGCAGGCCGCAGTGGCCGAGGGAACACTGTTCATGAATGGCGCGCCACTGGTGCCGATTGCTGAAACGCGATTCCTGTTGGGGACAAACCCGCTCGAATTCGTGAAGGACAAGCAGGGACGTGTGACGCACTTCTCGGCCACGTTTGTCGAGGGCGAGCTGAACGGTCGGAAGCTGTCGGACGAAGAAGCGCGCCGCGCCGCAGCGCCAGTGACCCAGGAAACCGTTGATGCGTCACTCGTCGCCGGTAACATACGCCAGTGGTGGGTGCTCGGCGCACTGGTGTTAGCCGCGATCGTGGTCTTTCTCGGCCTTCGTCGGTCTTCGTCCAAGGTGAACTGAGCTGCCAGGCCTCGGCCTGACTGTTACGACTTCTTCTGAGAAGCGAGCTGCAGGCCAGCCATCCATGCGCCACGCGACGGCCGGACTGAGATGCCTGAAGCCGCCAGCTCCTTCCACACGGCAAAGTTCAAGTCGCTCTTCAAAGCGCCGGCAGTCTTGACGTGCGCCGTGCTCCAGACCTGCAGCTGAAACCTGAGGCCCGCCAGCCCGACCTCGACAAACTCGACTTCCGGCGCCGGAGTCCGCAGTACGTCGTTGTGACCCGTCGCCGCGGTCAGCAGCGCATGGCGAACGAGCTCGGGGTCCGAGGAGTGCGGCACCCAGAACGTCAACGGATACGCGGTCAGCTTCGCCGGCCGGCTGAAATTTGTGACGCGCTCGGAGACGAACTGCGAATTGGGCACGATGACGGCCACGCTCTCGTCAGTCACGATCGTCGCGGCACGGGCGCCGACGTCCCGCACCTCGCCGACGACGCCGCCGATCTCCACGCGATCGCCGATCTTGACCGGGCGCTCGAACAGGATGATGAGCCCGCTGAAGAAGTTGCTGGTGATGTTCTGCAGGCCGAATCCGAGGCCGACACCGATCGCGCCGACAAATACGGTGAGCGACGTCAGATCGATACCGGCGCTCTGCAGAATCACCAGGGCGCCAAGCGTGATGATCACATAGCGGACGATGGCACCGAGCGCCTCGCCCATCCCGACGTCCACCCCGCGCCGCGTCAGGATGCTCGCCACCAGCCACCGGGTGACGCGACGGGTCACCCAGATCAGGATGCCGGTCAGCGTGACGACCGTCAGCAGCTTGAATGGAGTGAACTCGCTCCCGAGGATTCCGGCATTGAGGAAGGTCCAGATGCGATCCATGCTGGCTCCGACGGCCATCACAAATGCAAAGACCTGTCCCACCTAGCTCGGCAGGACGTTCGGGTGGATTTAGAGGGGATCCGGGACCCGATAGAACTCGTCGAGCCGGTGGTCCGGGTGCAGCCCGAGCGCCTCGCGCTGCACCTCGAGATACCACCGGTATTTCACCGCGCGGCGGCGCAGCTCGCGGTACTCGGTGACTTCGGGCGATCGAGTTGCCCAGTGAACGTCGCCGATTCGGGTTCGTAGCGCCTGCAGTTGCTCGATCAACGATTCAAGTGTCTCGCTGATGCGTCGGAGCGCGGCGGCACGCTCCTCCATCAGCTCGAGCTCGATGCGGCCTTGCCGTTCGGCTGTGTCGCTCCTGCCCATGGTTCTATTCTGCCCTACCATCAGTCGGCATGACACGCAGGCTCGAGGACCTCGTCGCGGCGTATCAGCGCAACGCGCCGCTGAGCGAGGCAAGCACCGCTCCGTCAGCGTGGTACACGGATCCGCGTGTGCTGGATCTCGAGCGTCAGACCGTGTTCGCGCAGTCATGGCAGGTCGCCGCTCGCGTCGAACAACTCGAGCGCCGCGGGCAGTTCGTCACGTGCGAGACCGCCGGAGGCGAACCGATTGTGATCGTCCGGGGGAACGACGAGCGACTGCGCGGATTTTTCAACGTCTGCCGCCATCATGCGGCGGCTGTCGTCACTGAGCCCGAAGGGTCAACCAACCATCTGCGCTGCCCCTATCACGGCTGGACGTACGGACTCGACGGTGCGCTGAAGGGCACCCCGGACTTCACCGGCGTTTCCAACTTCGATCGATCAGCGAACGGGCTCGTGCCGGTCGAGATCGTCAACTGGGAGAAATGGGTACTTGTCAGGACTGGGGCACACCCTTTTTCTGACACCGGTTCCCTCACTGGTTTCCCGGAACCGGATCTGTCGGCGCGGTTCCCGTCAGGTGACGTCGCCGGACTCCGCTGGATGGAGCGGCGCTCGTACTTCGTCGACTGCAACTGGAAGGTGTTTGTCGACAACTATCTCGACGGCGGTTATCACGTTCCGCATCTGCACCAAGGGCTCGACAGCGTTCTCGACTACGGCACCTACACGATTGAAAACGGCGCGCGCTACTGTCTGCAGTCGAGCCCGCTGGTGTCACACAACGCCGACACAAGAATCGGCTCGGTCCGCAGCGGTGACCGTGCCTACTATTTCTGGCTGTACCCGAACTTCATGATCAACTGCTACGCTGGCGCGATGGACACGAACCTGGTGATCCCGCGGGGGCCGGATCGCACGGAAGTGATCTTTGATTACTTCTTCGCCGATCTGTCTGCCAACGGCCGGGCGCGCAACCTCGAGAGCATCGCCGTCAGCGAGCAGATTCAGAACGAAGACGTCGCGATCTGCGCATCCGTCCAGCGCGGGCTGCACTCACGGGCCTATACGGCGGGCCGGCTGTCGGTCAGGCGCGAAGCCGGGGAGCAGCGCTTTCACCAGCTCCTCTTCGACGATTTGCAGAGCGGACTGTAGAATCCGAGCACGGAGGGGCCGGCTACAGCCGGACACGACGATGGCCGCAACTCCAGGAACACGGTTCGGACCTTACGAAATCGTGAAGCCGATTGGCACCGGCGGCATGGGCGAGGTGTACGAGGCGATCGATACCCGTCTCGACCGCGCCGTTGCCGTCAAAGTACTTCCCGCCGCCCTCGCGGCGGATGCGTCCGCACGTGCCCGATTCGATCGCGAGGCCAAGGCGATCGCCGCGCTCAATCATCCCAACATCTGCGCGCTGCACGATATCGGCGACACCGATGGACATGGCTATCTGGTGATGGAGCGGCTCGAGGGCGAGACGCTGCATCAACGCCTCCAGCGCGGGGCGCTCGATATCGAGCAGGCGCTGGAATACGGAATCGCCCTGGCGGACGCGCTCGATGCGGCGCATGCACGCGGCCTCATCCACCGCGATCTGAAGCCGGCCAACATCTTCATCACCACTCGCGGCATCGTCAAAATCCTCGACTTCGGGCTCGCCAAGAGCGTGCAGGATTCCGAGGCGGACGTCACACGTTCCATCAACGAATCGCTCACGACCACCGGCACCACGCTGGGCACCGTGGCCTACATGTCGCCCGAGCAGCTTCGCGGCGAATCGCTCGACGTGCGGACCGATCTGTTTTCGTTTGGCCTCGTGCTCTACGAGATGGCCACCGGCGAGCGTGCATTCGAAGGGTCGACGGTTGTCGTCGCCGCCGCGGGCATTCTCAGCCATCAGCCGCGCGCGCCGCGTGAGATACGCGCGGAGCTGCCCGTACGCCTGGAGCAGGTGATCTTGAAGGCGCTCGAGAAGGACCGTGCGCGTCGCTACCAGTCCGCTGCGGACGTCCGTTCCGACCTGACGCTGGCAAAACGCGAGGCGATCACCGGTCCGATGCGAACCCGCTACACGGCGCCGTCGCCAACGCTTCCGCCACCCATCCCAACGCTTCCGCCACCCATCCCAACGCGTCCGCCAGAGGCGCTCGCCGAGACGGTGAGAGTCAGGCCGGACTGGGTTGCGCGCAAAGCGGCGCGGAAAGCCGCAGGCAAGACGGCTCGCGATCTGCCACGACGCTCGCGCTGGCGGCGGCTGCTGATCGTGCTGTTTGTGATCTTCGTGTTCGCCAAGAGAGATCAGTGGATGGAATGGATCCGGCCGGACGTTCCACAATCTTCCGGCGAACGCGCGTCAGACACGCGAGCGCGCGCATTGCCGCTGCCACCCGTTCCGCAACTCCCGGATGATGTTGCGCCGCGAGGTCTGCCCCCCGACACGTTCTCGCCGTCAGTTGAGGTGAACCCACCGTTTGCAAACAGGGGCTTGCGACCGCGCACAGGACGCGGCATCGGACCAGGCGCAGCCGCACTGGTGACGCTGCTGCGCAACGTCCCTACCGAAACCTACGATCTGGTCTACGCCTCGAACGATGTGGAGGCGATGAGCATGGCGCTGCAGATCCGCGGCCTGCTCGACAGCGTTGGGTGGAAAAATGCGAGCACCACAGAGACGCCGCAGCCCGCGTCGAAGCTGGGAATTTTTGCCCCGAAAGTGACTCCGGGAATCAGCACGCTGACGAACTGGGCGCTCCGCTCAGGGCTTCAGCCCGAGGCGCGACGCGTGGCGAGCCTGCCGCGTCTGCGGATTGTGATCGGAAAACAGCAGTAAGTCGGCTGGGGCGGAAGCCTGCCGTTGGTGAGCATTCACTCGGACGACCGCGCCCACTCGCGTGAGCAGCTCGTTCACGTCGGCCGGCTTGCTGAGGAAGTCGTCTGCGCCCGCCGCCACTCCTGCGATTCGATCTTCGACGCCGTCAACCGCGCTGACAAGAATTACCGGCGTCAGTCGACTGGCCTCTTCACGCTTGATGCGCTGGCACACTTCAACGCCGTTCAGTCCCGGCATCGCGATGTCGAGCAGTACCACGTCGGGCCGCTGCGTTCGTACGGCCTCGAGCGCCGCGGCGCCATTTGCGACGGCGATCACGGTGTAGCCCTGAAACGCCAGCCAGCGTCCGAACAGCAGCCGGATGGCCTCGTCATCGTCAACCACCAGCACAGTGGGCGGACGAAGGTGGCCGCCTGCGTCAGACAGAGGGCTCGTGGCAGTCTTGAAGCCGGTGGAACCGTCCCGCATTGCTGTCCCACGTATCGGCAGATTCGAGGGTCGCAGCACAGAGACGGACGGAACTAGCGGCCGAGACCGTCGAACAGTCCTTTCAACCGCCGCTCGACCTCGTTCTGAAGCCCTCGCTTTGCGGCCGCTCCGACGTCGATCGTGAGCCTGGGATTCGAGAGCGTCCCGCCAATCGTTGCCGGAAGGACAATCCGATTTCCCTCCTGCGTGTAGCGAATCAGGTCCGTGCCCGCCTGCTTCGTGAGCGCTTCCGAGAGCTTGACGGTGACTCGACCGTCGAGCGCGTCGGAATCGAGACTCAACGTGCCGGCACCCGTCGTATCGGCGTCCGGCGAGTTCAGGGAAAAGGCCTCGGCGTTCACGATGCGGTTGGCGATCGAGAACTGCGCGTCCAGTCGATCGAATCGATCGGTACTTTCGCCGCCATCCGGCGCGGGGCGGCCAAAGAACAGGATGACCGTCCGCACGAGATGCAGCCGGCGAATCGACCCATCGACAATGGCCGCGGATCCCGTACCTCGAACGCTTCGCAGCAGTTGCGTCACGTCCGCACCGGATCCGTTGAACTTCCCCGCTCCGCTCAGCGTTCCGGTGATCGAATCTGGTGAGCCGCCGAACGCCGCGAGCTGGGCGACGTCGACGCTCTCGATGCGCGCATCGAGCGTCGCCGACAGTTGCTTGCCGAGGCGCCCGACGATCGATCCCGCGTAACGTCCGCCGAACGCCTGGAACTGCACCGGATTCAGCGCAATCGATTCGCCGTCGCGCGCGAGCGTTGTCACAAAGTCCTGCAGTGTGAGGCCGCCGGCCGTGACTTCCTTCGCGGTGATACCGGCGCCGATCCGCGGCGACTGGCCTTTCTTCTGGCTGCCACCGCTCGCCGCGGGCGCGAAGGCGTCGGCGAGCGCGAGCAGCTCATCGAGATCCAGGCGATTCGCCGTCGCGTTCACACGCGCGTCGATGCGCGGCGAGATGACGATGATGCCCTCGGCATTGAGTTTCGTTCCGCCGCTTTCGGCGGTGAAGTTCTTCAGCGCCAGCGCCGTGCCGCCGTACGCCGAATCCGCGGACACGACGACCTCGCGACCGCGGCTCCGCAATCGCACGGAACGCAGCGCGATCGATCGCACCGAGACGATGCGGACGGCTGCTGTCGACGCCGTCGTCTGCCCGCTGGCGGTGGAGTCGTCGGGAAGAGCAAACGGCAGCGGCAGGTCGATGCGGCTGTCGGAAATCGTGACGTCCGCGTTCTCGATCCGACCGTTGACCAGCGGGCGGAGATCCGAGGCGAGATCCACCTCGGCGAGCGTCAGCTGCGCCGGCTCACCGACGCGAATGTCTCTGAGTGAGACGGCCAGCCGCGGCAGGAACTGCGCCCGTGCGGCACCGATGTGAACCGGATGTCCGAGCCACGATGTTGCCTGTGCCTCGAGCGCCAGACGGAAGCCATCGCGGGCGAAGAACCAATACGCCGCGCCCGCGATGACGACAATGAGGAGCACGAGCGCGGCAACCGTCAGAAGCAGGAGTCGCCGCAACACGTTGGTCATCCGGTCCGCGTGAAGGCGGACACTACATCTACAGCTCGGCGCAATTCAGCGGCATGACCTGGTCGAACGGCGCGAGCACCAGCGTCTGCTTCGGCACCGTCCACGGACCCGTCAGGACCTTCGGGTCGTACACCGTCGCCTCAATTTCGAGCGTGTTCTTGTCCGGACGACGGTAGCGCTCGACCAGCCGCAATTGATCCGAATGCGGTGATGCACGGCCTTCTGCCCAGATCCAGGTGTTGTCGGTGAAGTTCTTCGTCTCGACAACGAAGACGTCACCTTCCCATTTCCCGACCGCATCACCGCGATACGACGGTGGCACTTCGGCTCGGTGCGGACGTCCGTCGGTCGGGATCAGCCGGAAGCCGTGGTAGGTCTCCGTGAGCATCACGACGAACTTCGGCGTCGAGATGATCTGCGCCAGCGCGCCGACGTCGAACATGCTGACGTTGAGCGTGCCGAACGCCGTCGGGATGCACTTCAGCGTCGGATCGTCTTTGTCGGCGAGCTTCTTTGCGGCGGACGCTGCTTCCGGTTTATAGAGAGTGGTGAACGTCGCTGGCGGCGTCCCACCGCCTGCTCCCCGTCCTCGCTGCGCCTCGCTGAAGGCGCGGCTCCCGACATCACCACCAATCCACCAGACACCGGAGAAGTCAGGCTTGCCGTCAGCGAGCCGCGGTGTGGGTTCCGAGGGGGTGGCGGCCGCGGGTCCGGGACCCGCGCCGCGCTGCTGTGCGGCGACGGTCAGGGTCAGCGCGATCAGGAAGATGGTGACGATCGAGATTCGTTTCATACGCCTCGCCCGCCCTTCACTTCGTCGCGTTTTCTTGCGGACCGAACATGCCGTAGGTCTTGCCGGCGGCAGTCGTGAGCTTCTGGAGCATCCCGACCTTCGGCTTGTCCCGCGACAGCGCGCCGGTGATCGTCACCATCGAACCCGGAGGCATTTCGGTCGCCTTGTAGCCGTTGCGGATCATCCCGCCCGGCGTGCCCGCCTCGAACGACCAGCGGGAGATCGTCCCGTCTGGTTCCTTCACGTCGAGGAAGAACCAGGAGTGCGGATTCGTCAGGCGCACGTTGACGATGGTGCCCTGAATCGTGACCGTTTTCTGCATGTCGTAGTGCGCCGCAAATGAATGGTGCGCCAGCGCGGGCGCGGCGAAGCCAATCGACAGGATCAGCGCGAAGAGGAGAAGGTGTCGTTGCATCATGGCAAACCTCTGCTTCGCGAAATGATCGTCCGATCGGGCCCGGATGTCGAGTCCAAAGGGCTAGAATCAGCGCGGCCGTGCGAGGCATCATCCTCTCCATCGCTGCCATTGCGGCTTTTGTCGTACCCCTCCTGGCACGCCAGAACAGCGGTCCGCCTTCCGACACCCCCCGGTGGGAGGCCGTGTCCGTGAAGCCGTGCGCGGGTCGCGGAACTCGCGGCGGCGGCGCCAGGCTCAGTCCAGGCCGGATGGCGCTGAACTGTCAGCCCG
>DASROF010000178.1:0-7414 GCA_035647075.1 Vicinamibacterales bacterium
CGAACTGAGAACCTGGAAGTGTGAACCTGATAAAATGTGCTGTTATTCCACTCTCGGAAATCGCGCTAAGGATCGTGGACATGGACGTCGAGACCTTTCGGGACGCGCTGCTGCGCAAACGCGGGGAGCTGCTGGGCGGCACCGCGGCCAAGCCGTTGCAATGGACGATGGAGAACAACTCCGGTCGTCAGGGCGATATGGCCGACCAGGCCAGCGGCAACAATGAAGTTCACATTCAGCTGAAGCTGAAACAGACGGATGCCAAAATTCTCCAGGCGATCGATGAAGCGCTGCAGCGCATCGATCAGGGCGTCTACGGCGTGTGCCGCGACTGCGGCGAGCCCGTCGCCGAGGCACGGCTGACGGCAATCCCGTGGACCCGCGTCTGCATCAGTTGCAAAGAAAAGCAGGCCTGACGTGCACAAGGACGAGCTCCGCCAGCTTCTCACCGATTTCGCCGCTGAGCGGCTTGCGATCATTCAGCGTCACGAGGCGTCTGCGCGCGTCGTCAGCCACTACGACTTCAACAATACGTATCAGTACGTAATCGCGCGGGAGGAAACGCACCTCGGCTGGGTGCAGAACGCGCTCGCCGAGTTCGGTGTGGCGCTGCCCGGTCCGTCCGCGGCGCTGCCGGTTCCCGAGGCGCTGAAGGGAAAGAAGCTGCAGCCTTCGGCCTTCAAGCCGATTCTCGAGGACGACGCTCGCACGCTGCGTGGCTTTGTCGATCGCTGGCGGCCGCGCATTGACGTGATGACACACGCGCGCCACCGCACCATGCTGAATGTTGTACTGGGTGAGTCGCTGGAGCACCTGCGTCTGTTCGAGCAGGGTGCCGCCGGTGACGAGGATCTGCTCGGACGCCGGACCACTCTTGCCGAGCGCGTCGGCGCCGTGCTGCCGCATCGGTGGATGGAGTAGAGTCCGGCGTCGACGTCGCGATCGCGCTCGGTAGCAATGTTGGCGATCGGCGCAGCACGCTGAATTCCGCGATCGACGCGCTCCGGCCGTTCGTCCGACACCTCCGCGCATCGTCCTTCTTCGACACGCCATACGTCGGGGCTGAGGTTCAGCCGTCGGTGCTGAACGGCGCCGTGGTCGGTACGACGTCATTGGATGCGCACGCCCTGCTCGAGCGGCTGCTTTCAATCGAGCAGGAATGTGGCAGGACTCGCCCGTACGGCGGCGCGCCGCGCACGCTCGATCTGGATCTGATCCTCTACGGCGACGCGGTCATTGACGAGCCCGGGCTCATCGTTCCGCATCCCCGTTTCCGAGAGCGACGATTCGTATTGGCACCGCTCGCCGAGATTGCAGAGTCGTGGCGCGATCCGGTCAGCGGAAAGACCATCAGAGAGTTGCTCAATCGGTTGCCTGATTGATCCGATGAAAAGGCTGCGGAGTTGACAGAGGTCACGGATTCACAGGAGGCACGGAGACATGGAGACGCACGAAGTGTCAGCCGTTCGATGCGGCCGCCGGAGGCGGCCTGCCGCGACGTGAGAGATCGCAGATACAAACCGCATAGGGAATTGTGAGCGGCTTGTATCTGCGATCTCTCGCGTCACGGCGGTCGGCGTGCTTTGCACGCCGACCAATCGAACGGACCGTCCTCCGTTCGTCTTCGTTGACTCCGTTTCTCCTGTTAAACCGTTTCTCCGTGAATCTCCCTGCCTCGGCCTAGAAACAGCAATCGCAGCGTTCGAGCCGGATGGCGCGCGTCATCAGAAATCGCGGACCAACCGATCTGCTGTAGTTCACACGCCATCACCGCACACAGCACGACGGTCGCGACGTAGGTGACCGAGCCGAGGCGAACAATACCGGGCAACAGGGTGTGCAGCGCAACGGCGATCGCGGCAGCCAGGTTCCGACCGACTCGTTTGTCCGGCACGATGAGCGCAATGAGCAGGTGCCGGCCCGAGTTGGCGAGCAATGCGGCCAGCAATGCGAACGGCACCAGGCTGGACCCGATCCGATCTTCATCGTCGTAGCCGCGTCGGTCCTCCACATACCAGAGCACGAGGGTGAACGGCGCAACGAGCATCGCGGCACCGAGGACGTCCAGCCAGTCGTTGCCCTTTCGTTCGTTGGCGAACTGATAGATGTAGCCGTAGTTCTCCCAGACGAAGAAGGGGAGCACCAGTCCGGCAATCAGGATCGTCGCGTATCCCCACGCGGTCCCTCTCGGCATCCGCGGCAAGTACCGGCCGTACGACAGCGGCAGGAGTTTCATCGCAGTTGCGATCGCCATCAGCAACGGAACCCCACGACCACTGCGGCGCGCCAGCAGCAGCGCCGCCAGCACACACATGAGCATCACTAGGTACGAGCCGTCCTGGACGTAGACGAACCGGTCAGCGAAGTAGCTGAAGTTCAGGTAGAGCAGCGGGAAGAGGTACCACCGCGTCTGCAGGAAGTACCACGCCGATCCGGCGAGGAACAGTGCAGCCAGCGCCAGTGTCAGTCCATAGAAGCCGATGCCGGTCCAGTTCCCAACGGCCAGCATGGCGGCGTGCGCCAGGCGCATCACCGGCGGATACGGCGCGGACTGATCTTTGGTCCATGTGTTCGCTTCGATAGCCGTCTGCTCGAGGTGCTCCTTCGTGTACATGTCGCCGACGTCATTGAGCACGACCTTCGCGCCGTAGACGTCTGCGATCGTGTCAGAGCCGTAGGAGTCCGGTTGCTGCACGCCGGTGAACAGCGGGACACGGGAGAAATCGAAGTACTGGCGCGGGATCCGAGGAATGGAGAAGCCGACGATGACGAGTACTGTCACCAGGAGAACGAGTTGTTGCGTTCTCCTGGTGACCGAAAGTAGGGCGGAGTCTAGTGCGCGCGCGACACCGGCAAACGGCTTCAGGCGTGCTTCGACTGGCGCTTGAAGATTCCGCTCCAGCCTTCCTCAAACACCGTATAGATGGCCGGGACGAGCACCAGCGTGACCAGCGTCGACGTCAGCAATCCGCCGATGACAACGCGCGCCAGCGGCGCCTGCAGCTCGCCGCCTTCGCCAAGGCCGATCGCCATCGGCACCAGGCCGAGCATCGTCGCGATCGAGGTCATCAGAATCGGACGCAGCCGCGTGCGGCCCCCGAGTTCCACCGCCTCACGAAGCGGCATTTTGTCGCGACGGCGGAGCGTATTGACGTAGTCCACGAGCAGGATCGCGTTGCTGACGACGATGCCCGCCAGCATGATGATGCCGATATAGGCCTGCATGCTGAAAGAGGTGTTGGTCAGCAGCAGCGAGCCAACGACACCAATCGCGGCGACCGGCACCGAGAACATGATAATGAACGGGTCACGCAGCGATTCGTACTGCGAGGCCATCACCGCGTAGACGAGGAGGATGGCGAGGATCAGCACCATCCGCAGCTGCGCGAAGGACTTCGCCTGCTCTTCAATCTCCGACCCGAAGCCGACTTGAAAGTCGAGCGGTATGCGGAGTTCGCTGATGTGCGACTGCACTGCCTTGACCGCTTCGCTGAGCGGGATCTCGATTTCCGCGTTGACGCGGTTGATCCGCTCCATGTTCTTGCGCTGAATCTGTGTCGGACCTGCTTCGCGGCTCACTGACAGCACGTTTTTCGCGGGAACGACCTGCCCCGTGGGCGTGCTGACGAGCACATCGCCGACGTCGGAAATCTCTTCGCGATCCGCCTGCCGCAGCCGGACGACGACCGGGTACTCGTTGCCGCGCTCACGGAACTGAGCGGCGGTGGTGCCAGCAACGTTCGTCTGGATGGTTGACGCGACACTCTGCACCGACATGCCGAGCATCGCCGCCTTCGGACGATCGACGCGGATGGCGATTTCCGGCCGGCCATCTTCGCGGCTGAGGCTGATGTCGGCAAGGCCGTCGATCTTTTCCATCATGTCGCGCGCGTCATTGGCGACTCGCCGGGCATCGTCGAGGTCGTGGCCACGGATTTCCAACTGCAGCCGGCTCGACTGCCCGTTGTTGTTGTTAGTACCGCCTCCGCTCAGGAACCGCATGATCTGGTTGTTACCGCCCGACGGATTTGCGCGGACCACGACGCCGGGCAACCCGGCCAGCTGGCGCCGCAACGCGATCGCGATTTCTTCGTTGGTGCGCTGACGCTCGCCACGCGGCTTCAGGATGATGCGGATCTGGCCGCGGCTCGTGTTGCCGCCGCCGCCCTGATAGTTGTTGCCGCCGCTGCCGCCCTGCGTGATGACCGTGGTCGCCTCGGGAACGAATCGCTTGACGCGATCCTCCAGCGTCAGGAGAACTTCTTCCGTGCGCTCGATGCGCGTACCAAGCGCCAGTTCGGCGTTGACGTTGACCTCGCCTTCGTCGGTCTGCGTGACGAGCTCGGTCTCTACCTTCGGATACAGGTAGGCCGCCAGCAGTACGAGTGCGGCGGCGCTGGCGATCACGGTCGGACGATGCTGGAGCGCCACGTGGATAGCCTTGCGGTACCCCTCGTCCATCCCCTCCAGGAATCGCTCGCTGACGCGGAAGAGCCGCGCCATGACGCCGGTCGCCGACGCCTCCTCATCTGGTGTCTTCAGCCAGCGCGAGCAGAGCACCGGCACGATCGTCACCGCGACGAAGAGCGACATGATGAGCGAGAACATGACGACCACCGACAGCTGCGTGAACATGATGCTGGCGGTGCCGGAGAGAAAGAGCAGCGGCAGGAAGACGGCGATGTGCGTCAGCGTCGAGGCGAGAATGGCCGACCACACTTCCTCGCTGCCGTCGATGGCCGCGGTCATCTTGTCCTTGCCCATGTGCAGATGGCGATGGGTGTTCTCGAGGACGACGATCGCGGCATCGACGATCATGCCGATGCCGAGTGCCAATCCTCCAAACGTCATCGTGTTCAGGGTGAAGCCACCGAAGTAGAGCAGGGCGAACGTGCCGATGACCGAGACCGGGATCGACGTGCAGACGATCAGCGTCGAGCGGAAGTCGCGCAGGAACAGGAAGATGATCAGAATGACGAGCCCGCCGCCGACGACGGCGTGCTCCTTCACGTTGTCGATCGCGCGCTCGATGAAACGGGCGTTGTCCTGCGTGACCGTCATGCGCAGGCCGGGCACTTCCTTGTTGACGCGCTCCACCTCGGCTCGCACCAGCTTGGCGATTTCGACGGTGTTTTTACCGGACTGCTTCTGCACCTGCATCTGGATGCCGGGCCGGCCGTTGATGCGCATGAACTGGCGCCGCTGCTCGGTGGTGTCCTGGACGTCGGCGATGTCGCGGAGGTAGACCGGCACGTTCTGCCGCGTCATCACCACGAGATTGCGGATGTCTTCAACGCTCTGGAACTGGCCCTGGCTGCGGACGAGGAACGTGGCGTCGCCCTGATAGATCTCGCCAAGCGGCGTGTTCTGGTTTTCCTGCCGCAGCGACTGGACGACCTGGTTCACGGACAGATTCAGGGCAGTGATCTTTTCCTTCGACAAATCAACATGAATCTGGCGGCGCAGACCACCGTTGACGCTCACGCCGGCGACGCCGTCGAGCCGCTCGAAGCGCGGAGAGATTTCGTTCTCGGCGATTTCGCGCAGCGTGACCGGGTCGTAGTCGCCCTCGATGCCGAGCTGCGCCACCGGCAGCTGGCTCGGGTCGAACTTCTGAATCGTGGGCGGATCGGCGTCCTCAGGCAGGCGGCCGCGGATGCGGTCCATGCGCGTGCGTACTTCGTCGGCGGACTCGGCGAGGTCCGAGCCCCACTCGAAGTTCAGCTGCACCTGACTGTTGCCCTCGGATGACGAGGACTCGATGCGCGTCAATCCCGGCACGGCGCCGACCGCCTGCTCGATCGGACGGGTGATCAGTTCCTCCATCTCGAGCGGACCGACACCGGCGTAGCTGGTGCGGATGTTCAGCGTGGGTTGCTGGAACTCCGGCATCAGATCGACAGGGAGGCGGGTGAGCGAGATAACACCGAGCAGCGTCACGATCGCGCTCAGCATGAACATCGTGACGGGGCGGTGAATCGCTAAACGAGGGATGCTCATAGGAAGTCTCGTCTACTGCTGTGTCGACGGCTGCACGGGAGGTGCACTGCCGCTGGTCGGAGTCTGACCCGAGTTGCCCTGTCTTCCTCTTCCGAATTGACCTTGTCGTCCTTCTCCGGAGAACTGCCCGCCGAACCTGCGTCCTTCACCGGTCCTGCCGGTACCGCTGCGTCCTGATTCGCCCGAAGTGCGCGTGCCACTGAACTGCCCGCTGCGCTGCCCAGTGCCCGTCGCTGCGGCAGCGTCGCCGCCGCGGTTTGCTCCGCCCGGACGCGCAGACGCGGAGTCGGTGCCCTGTCCCGCTCCCTGGCGTCCCCCCTGACCTGCGCCGTCACCGCCGCGTCCGCGGCCACCGCGCCCGCCGGCAACCTGAATGCGGTCGCCGTCGCGCAGTTGACCGGCGCCGGTCGTAATCACTTCAGCGCCTTCAGTGAGGCCGCCGAGAATCTCGACGATGTCGCCCTGCTCGGTGCCGATCTGGACCGCACGGAATACGGCGGTCTCGCTCAGCGGCATGAACACGCCGCGCCTGCCGCCCAGATCGACCAGCGCGTTCGCCGGAACGACAAGCGCGTCCTTCTTGGTGTCGAGCGTGACGCCCACACGAGCGTACATACCGGGCTTCAGGCGGAACGTGGGGTTCGCGATCTCGATTTCGATCGGGGCCGTGCGCGTCGCGGGATCGAGTATGGGTGACACGCGTGCGATGCGGCCCGTAAATGTCTCGCCGGGGAAGGCGTCCACTTGCACTCGCGTGGTGTCGCCGGACTGCAGTTGCTTGAGATCCTTCTCGACGACGTTGGCGATCAGGCGCACGCGCGAAATGTCGACCACTTCGACGACTGGAGCGTTCTGGCCAACCGACGCGCCCGGATCAACCAGCCGCCTGGAGATGAACCCATTCACCGGCGAGGTGATGATCGTGTTGCCGAGATTGATCTGCAGCTCGTCGAGTCGCGCTTTCGACTGCTGCGCCTGCGCGCGTGCCAGATCCAGCTGCGCCTGCGCCGACTGGTAACGCGACTCGGTGTCGTCCAGCACCTGCTTGGCGATGAGCTGTCGTTCGAAGAGGCTCTTCGAGCGATCGAGGTTCGTCTTCGCAAGCCCGAGATCCGCATCCCGCTGCCGGATCGTGGCCTGCGAGACTTCCTGTGCGGCCTCCTGCTGCTTGATCTGTTGGACGAGTTCGAAGTCTTCGATCTTGGCAATACGCTGACCGCGCGACACCCGATCTCCGAGGCGGACCGACACATCTTCCAATCGTCCGGCCGCGCGCGGTGCCACGGACACTGTGCTATCGCCGATCAGATTGCCGACAACGGTGAGTTCGGCGGAGATCGACGCGCGTTTCGCGGTGGCCACTTCGACAGTCATCGGCCCACCGCGGCCTCCGCGGCCACCGCTACGGTTGCCC
>DASROF010000179.1:0-27894 GCA_035647075.1 Vicinamibacterales bacterium
CGCATCGCTGCGTCGACTTCGGCATGGAGAAACAGATCGTCCCTGGCGATGGCGTGGTCACCGGACACGGCCGGGTGAACGGCCGGGTCGTCTACGCCTTCGCGCAGGACTTCACGGTCTTCGGCGGGTCGCTCTCGGAAACCAACGCCGCCAAGATCGTCAAGATCATGGATCTGGCGGTCAAGATGGGCGCGCCGGTGATCGGTCTCAACGATTCCGGCGGCGCGCGCATCCAGGAAGGCGTGGGCTCCCTCGCCGGCTACGCCGACATCTTCCTCCGCAACACGCTCGCCTCCGGGGTTGTGCCTCAGATCTCCGCCATCATGGGGCCGTGCGCCGGCGGTGCCGTGTATTCGCCGGCGATCACCGACTTTACGGTGATGGTCAGAGATACCAGCTATATGTTCGTGACCGGTCCTGACGTGCTCCGGACCGTCACCCATGAGGAGGTCACGAAGGAGGAGCTCGGCGGCGCGATGACGCACAACGAGCGTAGCGGCGTGGCGCACTTTGCGGCGGACAACGATCAGGAGTGCATCCTGCTGATCCGGGAGCTGCTGACGTTCCTTCCGAACAACAACATCGATGCCGCGCCGCACGTCGAGAGCACGGATCCCGCGGATCGCGCGGACGAGGCGCTCGATACCGTCATTCCTGAGTCGCCGACCCAGGCCTACGACATGCGCGACGTGATCGAGGCGGTGGTCGACGATCGGTACTTCCTCGAGGTGCACGAGCACTTCGCGCGCAATCTCCTGGTCGGGTTTGCGCGGCTTGGCGGCCGCCCGGTTGGTATCGTGGCGAATCAGCCGGCGCACCTGGCGGGCACGCTCGATATCGATGCCTCGATCAAGGGTGCGCGCTTCGTCCGGTTCTGCGACGCCTTCAACATCCCGCTCGTGACGTTCGAGGACGTCCCCGGATTCCTGCCTGGAACGGCGCAGGAATACGGCGGCATCATCCGCAACGGCGCGAAGCTGCTCTACGCGTTTGCGGAGGCCACGGTGCCGAAGCTGACGGTGATCACGCGCAAGGCGTACGGCGGCGCCTACTGCGTCATGTCGAGCAAGCACCTGCGAACGGACGTGAACTACGCCTGGCCGACCGCGGAGATCGCGGTGATGGGGGCTGAAGGCGCTGTCAATATCCTCTACAAGCGCGAGCTGGACGCCGCCGCTGATGTCGTGGCGGCCCGCGCGGCCAAGATCACCGAGTATCGCGAGAAGTTCGCGAATCCCTATATCGCCGCGCAGCGCGGGTTCGTGGACGAGGTCATCCAGCCGCGGGAGACGCGTGCAAAGCTGATCATGGCGCTCGGCGCGCTCGAATCGAAACGCGAAAAGAATCCGCCGAAGAAACACGGCAACATTCCGCTCTGACTGCCATGCCCGTCGTGTCCGGCTTCAGCCGGACCCTCCTGATTCTCCCCGACCCAACTATCGCCGAAGCGCGGCGGTCTATTGAGCGTGTGACGGACGAGGAGCTGGTCCTGCTGGCTCGGCAGGGCGACCCTGACGCCTTCGACCAGCTCGTCGCCCGTCATCAGTCGGCCGTGTACCGCGCGGCGCTGGCCGCGCTGCGAGTACGGGAAGACGCGGAGGAAGTGGCCCAGGATGCGTTCATCCGTGCCTGGCGCGCGCTCGACCGGTTTCGCGGCGAGAGCTCCTTCCGCACGTGGATTCTGAGGATCACGTGGAACCGCGCGATTTCGAAACGACGTGGCCTGGCGGGTTGGTTCCGCCGCGCCACCCCGATCGACGACGTCGCCGAACCGGCGGCCGCCGGCGACGGTCAGCATGCGGCGGTGCAGAACGCGGAGCTGCATGCGCAGATCGTCACCGCAATTCATGCGCTCAGTCCGAAGCTGCGCGACGCGCTGCTGCTGGCGCAGAGCGGGGATTATCAGTACGACGAGATCGCGCGCATGCTCGGCGTTCCGCTCGGCACAGTGAAATGGCGGATTTCCGAAGCGCGCAGGAAGGTGCGGGAGACGCTCGCCACCCTGGGATATGTCGATGCGAAATGATCCGTCTGAGCTGAGCGGCCGTAGCGAGTCGAACGGGATCGACGCGCTGATTGACGCCGCCGCGCGACGCCTCGTCGCCGGTGAGCCCTCGTCGTCGCTGCGGACCAGTGTGCGCGATCGCATTGAGCGTCGGCGGCCGGTGTGGTTGCCCGTTCCGGCGTGGGGCGCCGCGTTCGCCATCGTCATTGCAGCACTGATTGCCGGTCGCACGCTCCTGGATCGTTCTGGCGATAGCGAGAGCGTTCAGCAAGACAACCAGCGCGCGGCCGTTAGCCTTCCGGCAGTCCAGCCGCCGGTGAATCCTGGTCCGGCTGCCCGCGTGCGGCCCGCAGCGAGCCAACCCGCGCGGACCGGCGCGCGTCAGTCTTCACGCAGGCTGGCGGATGCCATCACGCCGCCGCCGGCCGAAGAGGAATCGCTGATTCCGCCGCTGGCGATCGTGCCGTTGACGACGACGCAGATCGCGGTGGACACGAGTTCAGGGGTGACGCCCATCGAGATCGAGCCGCTGCAGATTGAGCCTCTGCTCGGCCAGTAATCGTAGTGTCCGCCTTCAGGCGGACTCGAGGAGACCGACATGAAGAAGGTTCTGTTGATCGCGCTGTTCGGCGCGACCTGTGTCGCAACACCCGCCTTCGCGGCCGATCAGGACGTCGTCACGCTTGGGGACGTTGTCCTTCAGGCACTGCAGGCGGCTCCCACACCGCCGGCCGCACCGGCACGGCCAGCACCCGCGCCACGGCCTGCTACCGCTGCCGCTCCGGCGCAAGCGCCCGCTCCGCCGGGGACGGCGACTCCGGTCCCGCCAGCGCCGCCGTTCCCGCCGCAGGCCGCGCCACTCAGGCCGACCGCGAACGTTCGCTTCGACGTGACGATCACGGACACAGGTGGCGCGAAGCCGGTAACCAAGACCTTGTCGCTCACCGTCACGCCAGGCAACAACAATGCGTCGATCCGCAGCAGCGCCAGGCCGACGCCCGACCCGACAAGTCAGGTGCAAATAGTCGGTCCCGGTCCCTTCGTTCAGCCGGGTACCGTGAATCTGAACGTCGACGTTCGCGCCGTGAGCTGGGTGGAGACGAATGCGGTTCGGGCCAACGTGACGGTGGAGTATCAGCCGTACGTGCCAGACGCAAAGGTCCAGCCTGGAGCGGTGACCGCCAGCGCCACCAGCGCGTTTTTCGACGGCAGGCGGACGCAGATTCTTTCAACGGCCGATCCGATCAGCGACCGCAAGACGACCATCGAAGTCACAGCGACGATCCTGAAATAAGCTGTTCCGGGTTCCGGGTTCTCACTTCCGGGTTCGTATTCGGGGTTCGGTTCCATGTTCCGGCGTTCAGCGTTCGGAGTTCGCCGATGCGAAGCCTCGTAGCGATAACAGTCGTGATATCGGCGATTGGCGCCGGCGCCATGGCACAAGCTCCTGCCGGCGCCGGGCCCGCTTTCGAGGCGGCTTCGATCAAGCCGGTGGAATCCACGGGCCGGCCGATCGACTTCCGGTTCTTTCCGAATAGATTTGTCGCGACGACGGTCACGTTGTCCCAGCTCATCGAGCAGGCGTACGGCATTCAGCCGCGCGAGATTATCGGCGGGCCGGACTGGGTGCGCGTTGAGCGCTTCGATGTGACGGCGACGGCAGGGAAAGATGTCGACCGCGAGCAGATGAAGCTGATGCTGCAGTCGCTCCTCGCCAATCGCTTCCAGCTGCAGATCGCCAGGGAGATGCAGACAGGGACGATCTACCGATTGACGGCCCGGAGCGCACGCAACCTGAACCCGCCAGCTAAACCTGATGAACGGTCGCTTGTCTCGATAATGCGGAGGGACGGCAACGGCTTTCTCAGTTATCAGTACGTCGGCCACAACGCGACGATGGGGCAGTTCGCGGTAACGCTGGGCGGGCAGCTTCGCGCGCCGGTCATTGACGAAACAAACACCAGCGGCAACTTCGATTTCACCGTCAGCTGGACCTACGACGAAGCGTTCGGGGGCATCCCACCCGACCCGAACATTCCGACCGTCTTCACCGCGCTCGAGCGCGACCTCGGTCTCAAGCTCGTTGCCGACAAAGGACCGATTCCCGTCCACGTCATCCGCCGCGCCTCCAAGCCGTCGGCGAACTGACAACCTGGAAGCGTGAACTGCTAAGCTTTTCAAGCTTTGCGGAAGATTCTGATCGCGAACCGCGGCGAGATCGCCGTGCGCATTATTCGTGCGTGCCGCGACCTGCAGATCGCCACGGTGGCCGTCTATTCCGACTGCGATCGTGCGGCGCGCCATGTGCGCATGGCCGACGAAGCGGTGGCGATTGGCGGCAATCCTCCCTCCGACAGCTACCTCCGCATCGATCGCATCGTTGACGCCGCGAACGCGACCGGCGCGCACGGCGTTCACCCGGGCTACGGATTCCTCGCGGAGAACGAAGAGTTCGCTGCGGCATGCCGCGATGCCGGTCTGACGTTCATCGGCCCGCGACCTGAAGCCATCGCGTTGATGGGAAGCAAGACCGCGGCGCGCGCGGCGGCGATGGCCGCCGGTGTCGACGTCGTTCCCGGAACCGAGACGCCGCTCACCGCTGACGCAGGCGAAGACGAGATCGCGCGGATCGCCGATCGCATCGGCTATCCGGTGATGGTAAAAGCCGTCGCCGGTGGCGGCGGCAAGGGCATGCGCGTCGTCGGCTCGCGTGACGAGTTGTCTGGCGCCGTTCGCGCTGCACGCTCCGAGGCGGGCGCTGCCTTCGGTGATTCGGCGATCTATCTGGAACGCCGGCTCTCGCGGCCACGGCACATCGAGGTGCAGGTGCTCGCCGATCATCACGGCACGGTGCTCCCGTTCGTCGAGCGGGAGTGCTCGATTCAGCGGCGTCATCAGAAGGTCGTCGAGGAATCCCCGTCCGCCATCGTCTCTGTAGATCTGCGCACTCGACTCACAGCAGCAGCGGCGTCCGTTGCGGCATCGGTCGGCTATACCAACGCCGGCACCATGGAATTCTTGCTCGACGCGGCGGGGCGTTTTTACTTCCTCGAGATGAACACGCGCCTTCAGGTCGAGCATCCGGTGACCGAGATGGTGACCGGCGTGGATCTCGTCGAGTGGCAGATCCGCATCGCGCGTGGCGAGCCGCTGACGATCGATCCGGCGCAGTCGCTGACCCCGCGCGGCCACGCCATCGAGTGTCGCGTCTACGCCGAGGATCCGGACTCCGGCTTTCTCCCGTCACCGGGCCGGATCACAGACGTCCGTCCGCCCAGTGGCCCCGGCATCCGCGACGACAGCGGGGTAGAGGCGGGCGACGAGGTGCCGGTCTACTACGACGCGCTGATCTCCAAGCTGGTCGCCTGGGGAAGCAGCCGGCAACAGGCCGTCTCCCGGATGCGGAGGGCCGTCGCCGAATACGACGTCCGCGGCATCCGCACGACCGTCCCGTTCTTCCGCTGGCTGCTGGACCAGCCGGTGTTTCGCGACGCGGCGTTCGACACCGAGTTTCTGGACACGCTCTTGCAGCAGCGGCGCGGGAAGTCGTTTTCAGAGCCGGAATCGTCGCTGCGGGAGGTCGCTCTGATTGCGGCGGCCCTGCACGCGTCCCGGGCGACCGCGAGCCGTCCACGGGGGCTCGCCGAGTCCGCATGGACGCAACAGGCAAAGCGCGAAATCCTACAGTGAGCCTTCGACCCACTCAGGCTCATCCCGAGCGAACTCGAGGGGTGACCTTCGAGATCGAGCAGGACGGCACCCGCCGTCGCGTCACGGTGCGCCAGGCGGGCGACGCGTGGGTGGTTGAGATCGATGGTCGAGAGGTGGAGGTCTCGGTAGTCGAGAGAGCTGGTCGGTGGTCGATGCTGGTCGGGCCGGTCGACGGTCCGGCTAAGGCCGGACAGGACAACCCCGACGTAGTGTCCGGCTTCAGCCGGACTTCGAGTTACGAGGTCGCCTTCGAACCTGGCGCCGGAGGGGAGCTGATCGTCCACGTCAACGGTGTCGCGGTGCCGGTGACGATCGATCAACCTGGCCTGTCGAAGCCCTGGGCGAAGGCGGCACGCCAGCGTCGCGGTCGCGGCGCTGGGGACGGCGCCACCGGCGATGCGCCGAGGACGATTGTTGCGCCGATGCCCGGCCGGATCGTCAAAGTGCTGGTCAAACCAGATGAGGTCGTTGCCGCGCGCCAGCCGCTCGTGGTGGTCGAAGCGATGAAGATGGAAAACGAGCTTCGCGCCCCGCGCGCAGGGATCGTCGCGGAAGTTCGCGTCGCCGAGGGTGCCTCGGTCGAGGCGAATACGGTATTAGTGGTGTTGAGGTGATGCAAAATGCAAAACTCAAAATGCAAACCCAGCGCATGGGGTCTGCATTCCGTGTTGGCATTCTGCATTTTGCATTTTGAATTTCCTGCGTAAGTTCTTCGCCCATCCCCGCACACAGACAACGCGGACGATCGTTCGGCGGACGCTCGCCGTGACGTCGGTGATTCTCGCGGTGGCCTTCATCCTCTCCCTCACCAGCGACCTCGGCCCGGCACTGCGGGAGCGAGCCGAGAAGGGCGGCTCCAGCTACCTGAAGCGCTCGATGCACATCGGCAATCTGAGCGTCCGGATATGGGATGGTGCCTATGTGGTCCGTGACCTGACGATCGATGGGCTCACGCCGACGTCCCGGCCCTGGCTCGTGGCGAAGGAAATCGTCGTCAGAATGCCGAACCGCCGTGCGCTCGTCAACAAACAGGTCATCATCGATTCGATCGACATGTCCGACTGGACGATGTACGTCGAGCAGACCGCCGACGGCCGCAGCAGCTTCCCGAATTTCCCGCGCAACTCCAAGGGCCAAAAGAGCTGGACGACCACGCTCAGGCACGTTCACGCATCGAACGGTGAGTTCACCTATGACGACCAGGGAACGCCGTGGGGGGTCATCGCCCGCAATATCGACGTCACCGTTGCCAAGCCCGCGGACGAATATCGCGGCTCCGCCCGGTTCTCCAACGGCCTCGTCACCATCCAGGATTACGTGCCCTTCCGTGCGGACATGGACACGACGTTCAAGATCGACGGCGGTCGCCTGCTCTTCGACCGGATCAACCTGGCGACCGACGGCACGAAATCAGTGCTGAAGGGCGACATCGACATGTCGCACTGGCCCGAACAGATGTACTCGGTGAAGTCGACGATCGACATGACGCGGATGCGTCAGATCTTCTTCGCGAAGGACAGGTTCGAGATGGCCGGCACCGCGGAATTCGACGGCTACTTCCACCTGTTCAAGGGGGACGTTCGTCCGGACGGCAAGACCGCGGGCGGACGCGAGGTGAAGGGGAAATTCCGCACCGCCTCGATGCGCGTCAACGACTATCGGTTCGAGGACGTGGCCGGATCGGTGCGCTGGCTTCCGCAGTCGCTCGAAGTCCACGACGCGACGGCGCGACTCTACGGCGGCGAGGCCAATTTCAGATATTCGATGTCGCCGCTCGGCGTGCGCGGCGTCAAGGCGACGAACACCTTCGACGCGCACTATCGCAACGTGGATTTGACGGTGCTGTCCGACTTCTTCGAGCTGCAGGGCATCCGGCTGGCAGGGCGCGCTACGGGCCACAACCTGATCGAATGGCCGTCTGGCGGATTCAGAGAACGCAAGTGGACCGGCGAGGTTCGCGCGGAGCCGCCGGCGGGCACCACGCTGATGGCGAGAGCGATGCCGCTCGAGCTGCTGAAGACACGCGCGCCGCGCAGCCAGAAACCCGGAGAATTCAGCCCGTATCTGCCCAAGGGCCCGGTCCCGATCGGGGGCATGCTGACGTATTCCCTTGGCCCCGAATGGATCGAGATCGGGCCGAGTCAGATCGCGACGCCGACGACCTACGTGGAGATTGAAGGGCGTACCGCATATGGCGAGCGCTCGCTCATGCCGTTCCATGTCAGCAGTTCGGA
Source organism: Vicinamibacterales bacterium (assembly GCA_035647075.1). GTDB lineage: Bacteria > Acidobacteriota > Vicinamibacteria > Vicinamibacterales > UBA2999 > Gp6-AA40. The sequence continues at coordinate 7,951 of DASROF010000179.1, forward strand.
TTGGCAGGACAGCGATCGGCTCTTTGCCGGCATGCTGACGGCGTTCGGATCGAAGACCAAGGCGATCCCGGTGGACGGCTACGGCACGTTCGACGGCGTGATGCTCGACGCGTTCCGCCGACCGCGGATTGAGGGGAAATTTGCGGGCCAGGATATCCGCGCCTTCGACGTGACGTGGGGATCGGTCACCGGCGATGCGGTCATCGAGAACTCCTATGCCGACGTGAAGAACGTCGTGGTCACGTCGGCGGACGGCTCGGAGATCCACGTTGACGATGGAAAGTTCTCGCTCGGCTACCCGCGCAAAGACGGCGGCGAGGAAATCAACGCGCGAATCCGCGTCATCCGCCGGCCCGTGATCGATCTGAAGCACGCCTTCGACATCGACGACTACAACTTCAGCGGCACGTTGTCTGGCGAGTTCAGCGTGACAGGCGAGTACGAACGCCCGTTCGGCTCCGGGCAGATGTCGATTACCGACGGGAATGCCTACGGCGAGACGTTCGACACGGCCACCGCGGACGTCAGGCTCGTCGGCGACGGTGTCCGGCTCGAGAACATCCGGGCGGTGAAGGGGGCCGGGCAAGGCAGCGGCGCGGCCTCGATTACGTGGAAGGGAGCCTACTCCTTCAACTTCGAGGGGAGCAATATCGCCGCCGAGAAGCTGACGCTCATGGAGGGATCGAAGATTCCCTTCTCCGGCGTCATCAAGTTCAACGCCAGCGGCAGCGGCAACTTCGACAAGCCGCAATACAACGTGCACGCCACGATCGACGACCTGTTCGTCGCTGACGAAGGCATCGGCACTGTGACCAGCGACTTCACGGTGGACGGCGACCGCCTCACGTTCACCAGGCTGAATGCCAGTTCAGCGCGCCTCTCGGTGGACGGCGTTGGCACGATTGCGCTCAACGAGACACACGATGTGGACGTGCACTTCAGCGTCACGGACACGTCGCTTGACCCCTATATCCGTGTGTTCGAGCCGCGGCTGTCTCCCTACACGACGGCGAGAGTCAGCGGCACGCTTCACGTCTACGGCGAGCTGTCGGACATCGACAATGTGCTCGTGGACGCCATCGTCGATCGGTTCGACGCGAGCCTGTTCGATTTCCTGATCCGGAATCCCGACGATCCGAACACCCCCGGGAGCCGGCTGCCCATTCGTCTGGCGCTGGATCGTCACTCCGTGCGCGTCCTCGACATGCGGCTGGTCGGTCAGGACACCGAGCTCAACGTGTCCGGCAACGTTGATTTGCACAACGAGACGATCGCCCTGCGCATGGGCGGCGGCGCCAACCTGCGCATTCTCGAAGGCTTTACCCGTAACGTGCTGAGCAGAGGGCGCGCCACGGTCGAGGCAGCGTTGCAGGGTCCGATGCGGAACCCGGTTCTGACCGGCAAGATGGAAGTGGCGGACGGGCGCATCCGGCATTTCAGCCTGCCGCACGCGCTCGATCGCATCGCTGGCGTCATCACGTTCGATTCTCGCGGGATCAATCTCGACGAGCTGTCGGCGTACATCGGCAACGGACCGGTCACGTTTGGCGGCAGCATCGGCATCGACGGCTACCGTCCTGGCCGTGTGGACGTGTCGATCGTCGGCGAGAATATGACCCTTCGCTATCCGGGGATCGCGAACCCCTGGTTGACCGCAACGGTGGATTCGAACCTGACCGTCGAAGGGACAGTTGAAGCGTTGACGCTGGGAGGGAGCGTCACCGTGCACCGGGCGGACTATACGAAAGACTTCGAGACCGGGGTCAACATCCTCGACTTCGGTTCCAAGCCGGTCGTGGCTTCGGGTTCGACGGCACTCACGCCAACGCTGCCGCTCCTGTATAACGTGACGATCACGGCCGCGCCGACGACGATCAGGGCCAACAACAACCTTCTCAAGGACGTCACTGCCAGCGCCGAGGTGCAGCTGACGGGTACGTTCGAACAGCCAGGGCTGGTGGGGAACATCGACGTTGATCGCGGCGATGTGTTCTTCGGCGGCAAGCGGTATACGATCCGCCGTGCGGCGATTCAGTTCAACAATCCCTCCGCCATCGAACCGTTCTTCGACATCGAGGCTGGCACGCGCCAGCGCGTCCCGGGCGAGACGTATTCCGTGACGATCACGGCCAGCGGACCGAACCCGCTGGACAACCTGCAGTTGACCTCGGATCCGGCGCTGCCGGAGTACCAACTGCTCGCGCTGCTCCTCAGCGACGTTGCGCCAAGTCGGGACGTTGAACTGGCCCCGTACGCCGGTGTCACGCCGCAGCAGCAGTTGTTCCGCGAGACGCTGACCAAGGCATTGACCGGTGCGGCGACGTCCGAAATCAGCAAGGGACTCCAGCAGGCTCTGGCCGTCGACTCTGTCAATCTCACGACACGCCTGGTCGATCCGAATCAGCAGTCAGCCCGCCTCGACCCTGCGGCGCAGATCACCGTCCTCAAGCGCGTCGGCACGCGCATCTTCGTGACCTACTCGCGCTCCCTGTCGTCGTCCACCCGCGATCAGGTCATCGTGGTCGAGATCGATCAGACCGAACGGCTGTCCTGGATCCTGTCCCGCAACGAAGACGGCACCTACGCGCTCGATCTGAGGATGAGACGGACCTTCTGATGCGTCGGCGAAATGCAGAATTCACAATTCAGAATTCAGACGCGACCGGCTTGGCGCGATTTCTGTTCTGTCTGCATTCTGCATTCTGCATTTTGAATTTCTGCGCGGCGACGCCAGTCGCCGCGCAGGATCTCATCGGCCAGCCTGTCGTCGCAGTCGCTGTCGAGGAGGAAGGGCAGCCGGTGACTGATCCCGTCATCCTCAATCTGCTCGACACCCGGGTCGGTCAGGCGTTATCGATGGTGGACGTTCGCAGCACCACCGACCACCTCTACGATTTGCGGCGGTTCGACGACATCCAGGCGAGCGCGGACCCGGCGCCCGGAGGCGTTCGCGTCCGTTACGTGCTGATGCCGTCTCACCCGATTGACCAGATTGAGTTCCGCGGCAATGTGGCGTTGTCGTCAAGCGATCTGCGCCGCGTGGTAACGGATCGGTTTGGCCGCTCGCCGAATCCGGCGCGCGTGCCAGAGGCAGAGAAGGTCCTGGTGAACGAATTCCGTCGGCGCGGCTACCCGGCGGCTCGACTGTCATCGATGGTGGCGTCGACGCACAATCCCCATCGCTCCACGCTGCTGTTCGATGTCGACGCCGGCCGGCGTGCGCGCATTGCTGACATTCAGTTCCTTCAGATCGACTCCAACGAGCCGTTTCCAAGACCGGATATCCGGGTCGGCCAGCCGTACGATCCCGACAAAGTCCAGGACGAGCTCGATCGGTGGGAACAGCGGATGCGGGCGCAGGGCTACTACGAAGCGCGAGCGACAGTCGCACCGAACATGCCCGATGACGCGTATCTGAGGGTGAGCCTGAGGAGAGGCCCCCGGGTGACGGTGGAGTTTACGGGCGATCCGCTTCCGGACAAGGAGCGCGACCAGCTGGTACCGATCCGCGCTCGAGGATCCGCGGACGAGGATCTGCTCGAAGACGCCAAGATTGCCATCATGCAGTACTTCCAGGCGCGCGGCTTCCGCGACGCGACGGCCGAGTACTCGCGGGACGACAAGACTCCGGGCCAGCTGAAAATTACCTTTCAGATCATGCGCGGTCCTCACTACACGATTGATGACGTGCGCATTGTCGGCAACGCCGCCATCACGACCGCGGAACTGCAGAAGCTCCTGACGGCCGGAAAGGGCCAGGAGTTCGTCGCGGCGACGCTCGAGCGGCAGGTCGCACAGGTGAAAGCCGAATACCTCGCGCAAGGGTTTACGAGGGCGCAGGTGATGGCCGAGGCGCCTTCGCTTCCGCCCGATTCGCCAGATTCGTCCGAGCGCCGCGTCGAAGTGGTCATCACCATCGACGAAGGGCCGCGATCCGTGGTGCGTTCGATCACGTTCAAGGGAAATACCGTCTTCTCGGAATCGCAGCTTCTCGCCTCGATTCCGGCCGCGATTGGCGACCGCTATCTGGCCAGCGAAGTGGCCGACGGACGCAACCTGGTGGCGATCCGCTATCGCAATCAGGGGTATCTGGATGTCGTGGTCCAGCAGCAGACGACGTTCGCCGAGAACGGCACGCAAGCGGACGTGGTCTACACCGTCACCGAGGGACGCCAGGCGATCGTCGATCACATCATCATCACCGGTAACGACAAGACGAAACCGGAGACGATTCTCGAGGAGCTCGAAATCCAGGAGGGCGCGCCGCTCGGCGCCAGCGGATTCACCAATAGCCGAACGAAGCTCTTGCGGCTCGGGTTGTTCCGCGGCCTCGACATGGAGATCGTCGAGCATCCGGGGGAGGCGCGGCGCGACGTCCGCATCAACGTTCAGGAGGCCGACCGGACCACGCTTGGCCTGGGCGGTGGCGTTGAGGCGACGCTGCGCGCGCGGCCGACCGGTCCGAATGGCGTTGCCGAGGAACATATCGACGTGGCCCCGCGTGGCGAGTTCGAAATCGGACGCCGGAACCTGTGGGGTTCGAGACGTTCGGTCAATCTGTTTGCCCGCGTCGCCCTGCGTTCCACCGATGTCCTGACGAACGATCCGGCCGATCCGAACCTGACTCAAAGCAATAATGGCTTCAACGAGTTCCGGGTCATCGGAACGTTCCGCGATCCGAGGCTGTTCGACACCCGCTCCGAACTGCTGGTGACCGCCACCGTGGAACAGGCGCCCCGGACGTCCTTCAATTTTGCCCGTCGCATCGTACGCGCAGAGGTCGGCCGATCCCTGACCTCCGCGATCAGCGTCGCTGGCAGGTACTCGTTCGAAAAAGAAAAGCTGTTCGACCAGATCTTCCTGCCCGAGGAGGGACAGCTCATCGACAGGCTCTTTCCGCAAATCCGTCTGTCGAAGCTTGCCGGGACGTTCATTTTCGACACCCGCGACGATCTGCTGGACCCGTCGACGGGTCGATACGTCATCGTCGACACCGACTTCGCCCTGCGTGCACTGGGATCAGAATTCGGCTTCGTCAAGACGTTCGCGCAGGGGTTTCTCTACCGGCAACTGCCGGCGAAGCGGCGGATGATCGTCGCGCTTGGTGTTCGCGTTGGCCTCGCCCGCGGTATTACGAATATCACTCAAAATCTGGACGTCGATCCTGCGGATATCACGGAGAATCTGGAAGTCGACCTCCTGCCCGCGAGCGAGCGCTTTTTTGCCGGTGGGGACACAACCGTCCGCGGCTTCTCGCTCGATCGCCTTGTCAACAAGAGGACGGTCGCGCAAAACGGCTTCCCAATCGGTGGCAACAGCGTGGTGATTCTGAATGCCGAGCTGCGGTCCAAGCTGTTCGGCATCGTTCAGGGCGTCGGCTTTCTTGACGCCGGCAACGTGTTTCTCCACGCCAGCAATTTGAGCTTCATCGACGTGCGTCCCGCCGCTGGCTTTGGCATCCGCATCAACACCGACTTCGGACCGATTCGCTTTGACCTGGGGTTCAACCTGAATCCACAGGTGTTTGGTGAAGCGCCGCGCGAAAGCCGCACGGTCTTTCACGTGTCAATCGGGCAGGCATTCTGATGAAACCCTTCGCGTTCTTCGCACTCTTCGCGTTCTTCGCACTTCCGGCGTCTGCTCAGCAGCTCCTCGACCGTGTGGTGGCGCGCGTCGGCACAGTCGCGATCACTCAGACTGACGTCGACTCGGCAGTCGCCTTCGGCATCGTCGAGCCGAAGACCGCCGATGGCCGCGATCCGGTGAAGCAGATGATCGACAGGCGGCTGATGCTGGGTGAGGTCAGTCGGTTTCCTCCAGCTGAACCAACCGACGACGCGGTTAACGGATTGCTCGCGAAAATGAAAGCGGCGGCGGGTGACCAGGCCGCCCCAGTCATGAAACGCACGGGCGTGGACGAGAAGCGGCTGTCGGAATTCGCGCGCGAGACGCTGCGCATCCAGGCGTATCTGTCGCAACGCTTCGGCAGCGGGCCGCGTGCCGAACAGCAGCGGACTCAGTGGCTGGAAGGCTTACGCGCCCGCGGCGACGTCATCGAGTTCACGACCCCACAATAGCGATCCGCAGCACCTCGATCGAATTGAAGCCGGCGTGGCTCACGATCGGCGCGATGCTGCTCCGCCGCCACAGGTAGAGCATCGCCCACACCGCACCCAGCGTCCCGGTAGTAATCGCGGCGTCCCACCCCTGCACCCAGTGCCCGATGCCGAACGCGATGCTCAGCACGACCACGCCGACGTCGTCACCGCCGAGGTACTCGAACCGCCGGAGCATGAACGCGCGCTGCAGCTCCTCGCGCACACCACCGGCCAGAATGCCGAGCACGCCGAACGCGGCCGCATTGATCAGGCCTCCGGTGGCCATCTGCTCGAGCGGATTGGTCTCCACGTTGTGGAGGACCGGCGCGAACAGCCGGACGGTGTTCAGGATGATCACCACCATGACGAAGATTGGCGGCACGAGCGACAGGCCGAGCAACACTTCTTTCCAGACCACTCGTCGTCCCAGCCAGAGTGCCGAGAGACTCTCGCCGTGAGCCCGCGTCAGGATGATCATCAACGCGATCAACAGCACCGTGTCGAGCAGCGACATCGTGACGACGAAGGAAAGTGAGAAGCCGCCGCCGGTGGTGACCGGCCTCCACCCGAGACCGACCAGGATGGCCTGGAGCAGCACCTGCGTCGGCACGCTGGAACACAGGATCAGCTCGGCGACGGCGATGGCTCGCCGTTGCGCGAGGCTCCCGCCTGCCAGCGGGTAAACCGCTGCGCCGCTGGCGGCGTGCCCTGCGCCCTCAGGCGGAAGAGCTATCGGATCGGGAGGAATTTCGTCGGTCAACGGCTGTGCTGGATCGTGTAAAACCTACAAAGTACCATCGAAGACTCTAATGTCGAACCCATCCGTAGAACGTGTCCTTATCGTCGAGGACGAGCCCAGCACTCGCATCGGACTCACGGAGCTCGTGCGGACCTGGGGATTCACTGCCGAATCCGCTGCCGACGGCGAAGATGCGCTGACGAGCGTGACGTCGTTCCGGCCCTCCATCATCATCACTGACCTCGTCATGCCGCGCATGGGTGGCCTCGAGCTCCTCAAGGCGCTCAAGAGCGATGATGCGGAGTGTACGGTGGTCCTGCTGACGGCGCAGGGCAGTGTGGAGTCGGCGGTTGAGGCGATCAAAGAGGGCGCCTACGACTACCTGACCAAGCCGATCGAGCCGCAGCGCCTCAAGATTCTGCTCGACAAGATCGTCGAGCGCCAGGACACGCTGCGCGAGGTGAAGGTGCTGCGTCGCCAACTGCGCGAGCAGGGAAGCTTCGGCAGCATGATCGGCAGCAGCCCCAGCATGCGGAAGGTCTATCAGATCGTCGAGCAGGCGGCGCCGACCTCCGCCTCCGTACTGATCTGGGGCGAGTCGGGCACCGGCAAGGAACTCGTGGCGAAGATGATTCATCAGCTGAGCCCGCGCGCGCACCAGCCGTTCGTGCCGATCAATTGCGCCGCGATTCCGGAAACGCTGCTCGAGAGCGAAATCTTCGGCCATGAGAAGGGGTCGTTCACCGGCGCCACCGATCGCCGCGAAGGGTGCTTCGAGCTGGCGGACCGCGGCACGCTCTTCCTGGACGAGATCGCCGAGATGACGCCGGCGACGCAGGTGAAGCTGCTGCGCGTGCTGCAGGAGCGGACGTTCCGCCGCCTTGGCGGCCGCCACGAGCAGACCGTTGACGTTCGTGTGCTCGCCGCGACCAACGTGGTGCCGATTGAGGCCGTGAAGAGCGGCAAGCTGCGCGAAGATCTCTTCTACCGGCTGCACGTCTTCGCCATCGAGCTGCCGCCGCTCCGCCAGCGGAAGGAAGACCTGCCGTTGTTGATCCAGTCGTTCATCACCGAGTTCAACGCGCGCAACAACAAGCGTGTGTCTGCCGTGGAACCGGCGGCGATGAAAGTGCTCGAGCACTATCACTGGCCTGGCAATGTCCGCGAGCTGCGCAACGTTGTCGAGCGTGCCGTGATCCTGAGCTCGGGCGAATTCATGGAGCTGAAGCATCTGCCTCCCTACGTGACCGACACGCCCCCGCCCGCTCCGCCAGTCGGCGGCATGGCGTTGACGCCCGGGATGACGGTGGAGGAGGCGGAGAACCGGTTGATCGTCCTGACGCTCGACCACGCACGCGGCAACAAGACGCGGGCGGCGGAGATCCTCGGCATCAGCCTGAAGACGCTCCATAACAAGCTGAATAAGATGCGGGGGAAGTCGTCGGAGGAAACCGTCTCATCGTGATGACCACACACCGAGGCTCCGAGGCACCGGGACCACACGTGATGTTCCTCGGTGACCTCAGTGGCTCGGTGTGTTGTGATCAGCGAAAGCTGCCGCGAAGTACATGCGACTAAGCATCCGTGCGAAGCAGATCGCCGGCGTCACCGCCATCGTTGGCGTGACCGTGGTGGTGTTGAGCGGTCTGTACCTGGCCCGCCTTGCCGGCGTCATCGTCGTGGACAGCCAGTCGCGCGCGCAGCTGCTCGGCTACACCATCCTCCATCGCGTCACGCAGCTCGATATCGATCCCGCCGATCGCTGGGCCGCGTTGAAGAACGACGCCGGCCTCCGTTCGATTCTCGACGCCAGCATCTACGACCAGGTCGTCACCAGCGCCGCCATCGTTGACACCGACGGGATCATGGTCATGAACCGCGAGCCGCAGCTGGTCGGTCAACCGACGCCGAACCACGGACAGCTCACGAGGCTGGTGAACGCCGGCTGGCTCGGGCGGCTGGTGTTCATCTACTCCGGCGACGGCCAGACGCTGGAGACGCGCCAGTTGATGAACGTTGGCGACAAGGCGTTCGGCTCGGTGCGTGTCGGCGTCTCCACGCTGCTGATGCGGAGCGAGCTGAACGAGGCGCTCGGCAACGCGGGGTTGACCGTGGCCATCGCGCTGGCCATCGCGGTCTTCGTTGCCGGTCTCCTCGCGCAGGTCATGCTGCGGCCGATCCATGTGATCCGCAGCGGTCTGACCCGGCTGGGTCGCGGCGAGTTCGGCGTCACGCTCGACCTTCCGCCGGGTGACGAGTTCAGCGAGCTGGGCACGTTCTTCAACACCGTCAGCCGCCAGCTTTCCGCCGATCGGTCGCAGCTGGTCGATCAGAAGGCCAACCTCGAGTCGCTGGTCGAAAACCTCGAGGATGCGGTGGCGCTGTTCAACCCCGCCGGGCAATTGCTCTTCACGAATCCGGCGATGCAGTCGACGTTTGCGGCGAGCAACATCGGGAAGCCGGTGAGCGCTGTGCTTGCGACCGGTCATCCCTATCGGGCGCTCATCGAGGAAACACTGGCCACTCGTCGATCACGCGGCCCGGTGCAGATGGGCGACGACCAGCTCGCGATCGCCCATGCGATTGCCGGCGCGAACAGCGAGCTGGTCGGCATCCTGCTCGTCGTGCGCAACCTCGCGTACGTGTCGCGCATGCAGTCGACGATCGCCTACTCGCGCAAGCTCGTGGCGCTCGGCCGTCTGACGGCCGGCATCGCGCACGAAGTGAAGAATCCGCTCAACGCGATGATGATTCACCTCGAACTGCTGCGGATGAAGATCCGGAAGGCGTCGCTGGTGCCCGTCGGCGGTGGAACGGCAGTCGCGGACACGGCGCGCACGGACGATTCGCTGCTGCAGCACGTGGAGGTGATCGAGACAGAGATCCGCCGCCTCGACGAAGTGGTGCAGGGGTTCCTGAAATTCACGCGGCCGGAGGATCTGCGGCTGCAGGCCGTTCGCGTGTCGGCGCTCTTCGCGGAGATGCTGCCCATCATTCAGCCAGAAGCGCGCGAGCACAACGTTCGGGTCGTGGTCGAGACGCCGGACGATCAGCTGGCGATCAACGGCGACGCCGCCATGCTGAGACAGGCGATTGTGAATCTCGCCCTCAACGCCTGTCAGGCGATGCCGACCGGTGGGGAACTGCGGCTCATCTGTGTTCCTGCGTCAGGAAAGAGGGTCGAGATTCGAATCGAGGACACCGGCGTTGGCATTCGGCCCGAGCATCTGGACCGTATCTTTGACCTGTACTTCACGACGAAGGATCATGGGACGGGCATCGGGTTGTCGATGGTTTACCGGATCATCCAGATGCACGACGGCGAGGTCGAAGTGCAGTCCACGCCGGGCCGCGGCACCACGTTCAAGCTGCTGCTGCCGAGGGCGGAGTAGACGAAATGGAACATGCAAAATTCAAAATGCACACCCTGAACGGACGGCCGCTCGTGCTGTCTGCGTTCTGCATTTTGCATGTGGCATTGCTGCTGTCGCTCGCCGGCTGCAGCGCGAGAGCCAGGGCTCAGGCCCTTCCTGACGGACCGCCGCTGGCCGTTCCCGTTGCGCCGGCGCACGAGATCGTCATCGAACAGATTGCGGAAGCGCCGCCTCCTGAGCCCGAGCCGGAGCCCGTTCCGGTACAGCCTCCACCACGTCCGGCGGGGACGCGGACACAAGTCAGTAAGCCGGCGCCGCGCCCCGAAACCACGCCGCCTCCCACGCAGCCCGCCGTTGTCACGCCGCCGCCTCCGCCCGAAGCGCCTGTCCTGCGAGCGCAGCCCGCCGCGGCCGCCGGTGATGAGCGGAAGGTCCAGGACCTGATGAAGAAAGCGACCACCGATCTCAATCGGGTCGACTACAAGAAGCTCAGCGACGACGGCAAAGCTCAGTACGACCAGTCGAAGCGGTTCAATGACCAGGCACAACAGGCCATCAAGGAACGTAATTTCGTGCTGGCGCTGACGCTCGCCGAAAAAGCCGCCACGCTGGCCGCCGAACTGGTTCGATAAGCCGAGCTAAGATCAGCCCGCCGTGGCTGAATCCCGGACGATGCCCCGCTCGGTGATGCTGGCGCTGCTCGTGCCGGCGTACGTCCTGGCCGGCCGCATCGGTCTTCTCCTCGCCTTCGCCAACGAAAACGCCAGTCCGGTGTGGGCGCCCACGGGTCTCGCCATTGCCGCGCTGCTCATCGTCGGCATCCGCGCCTGGCCCGCGGTGGCGCTTGGCGCGTTCATCGTCAATCTGATCAACTCCGGATCGATCCCGGCAGCGATGGTGATCGCCGTCGGCAACACGCTGGAAGCGGTCGCTGGCGCGTGGCTGACGAATCGCTTCGCCCGCGGCCGCGCGGTCTTCGATTCGACGGGAGACGTTCTTCGCTTTGTGCTCATCGCGGCGGGCGTGTCGGCGATCGCGGCCTCGATCGGAGCCGCGACCGTGATCGTCGGTGGCCTGGGCACACAGACGGACCCAGGCGCCATCTGGCTCACCTGGTGGCTCGGCGACACCGTGGGCGCGATCGTCGTGGCGCCGATCATCGTGCTCTGGGAACGCCGGCCGAGGCTCTTCGATGTCGCGCGACGGCTCCCTGAGCTGCTCGCTCTCCTGGCGACGCTCGCGCTCGTCGTCTACGCCGTCTTCAGTCCGTGGCCAGCCGGTCGGCCCGACTTTCCGGTCATTCTCGTTCCCGTTCTGCTGTGGTCTGCGTTCCGCTTTGGCGCGTGGTTCACCGCCCTCTGCTCCGCAATGGTCGCGATGATGGCCATCTACGGAACGCTGCGCGGCTGGGGGCCGTTCGGCCGATGGAGCCTGAATGACGCGCTGCTGATCCTCCAGACCTTTATCGGGATGTCGACGACGATGATGCTGTCGGTGGCGGCAGAAGTCGCGCGGCGCCGGGATGTCGAGCAGGATCTCCGAAGGCTGAACGACGACCTCGAATGGAGCATTGCCACCCGGACCGATGAACTGGTGAAGGTGAACGAACGCCTCATCGAGGCCCAGGAGGTGGCGCACGTCGGCAGCTGGGAATGGGATATCTCGTCGGACCGCATCTGGTGGTCGGACGAGATGTATCGGATCTACGGGATCGAGCGGAGCGCGCCGATCGGTTACGAGGCGTTCCTGGGACATCTGCATCCGGACGATCGGCCGCGGGTGGAGGCCACGGTGCGGCAGGCGATGGCGGATGGCCGCCCGTTCGAGTTCGAGCACCGCGTCATGCGTCGCGATGGAACCTTTCGCGTGCTGCACGGCGCCGGTCGCGTCATCGTCAACTCGTCGTGGCAGCCGATTCGTATGGTGGGCATCGGCCTCGACATCACCGAGCGCAAGGAAGCGGAAGAAGCGCGCGCGCAGCTCATTCAGGAGCAGGCCAGGCGACAGGAGGCGGAGGAGTCGAGCCGCGCCAAGGATCAGTTCCTGGCCATCCTCTCGCACGAATTGCGGACGCCGCTCAACGCTGCGCTCGGCTGGGCCCACATGCTGCGCGAGATGCCGCGCGACTCACCGGCCACGCGCAACGCCGTCGACACCATCTATCGCAACCTGCTTGTCCAGTCACGGCTCGTCTCGGACATCGTGGACGTGTCGCGGATCTCGAAGGGTGCGCTGACAATCGAGCCGGCGCCGATCGATCTCGCCGGCATCATCAACGCCGCAATGGAGATGGTCCGCGAGCCGGCGCGGCTCAGGCGCATCACGCTGGAGTCCCGAGTAGACGGCGAGATGATCGTCGATCTGATCGGCGACGCGAAGCGGCTGGAGCAGGTGTTCTGGAATCTGCTGTCGAACGGCGTGCGTTTCGGACGCGAGGGTGGCATCGTGAGCGTCGCGGCGGCGCTGGATGGGGAGTCCGTCCGCGTCACGGTCGAAGACGACGGCCCCGGGATCGATCCCGCGTTCCTGCCGCACGTCTTCGAGCCGTTCCGTCAGGCGGACGCGTCGCCGCGCCGGGCGCACGATGGTCTCGGCCTTGGCCTCGCCATCGCGCGGCATCTCGTCGAGCTGCACGGCGGAAGCATGTCCGCGGCAAACCGCGCGAGCGGCGGCGCTCAACTCATCGTCGTTTTGCCCGCGCGATCGGTGATGACGACGGCTCAGAGATAGCGGAGGGTACGGAGGAAACGGTTTCACAGGAGGAACGGAGGATCGGAGCGAAACGGAGAAGAACCAGGTACGGGATCGGAAAGGAAGCTGAGGCCGTTCGATTGGCCGCCGAAGGCGGCCTGCCGTGAGGTAGGGAACCGCAGATACAAACCGCTGCAGTCGTTCGTCGTGCGGCTTGTATCTGTGGTTCCCTACCTCACGGCTGTCGGCGCGCTTTGCGCGCCGACCAATCGAGCGGCCACATCCTCCGTTCGTCTTCGTTGCTTCGTTTCTCCTGTGAAGACCGTTCCCTCCGTCCCCTCCGTTGCCCCCACACGCGCACGCAAATTCTTCGTACTCGAACCACTCTCTCGTACGCAACGATTGCCACCCTCGCTGCGCCGCTGACGATTAGCCCGCCAGAACCGAATGGCGCCTGGCTTGCTGACTTGCGTCGGCATGCTGGTGAAGACCCCGTTCCACGATCAGACTCGCGACATCATTGCCGCAGCAATCGAAGTCCACCGCGTTCTTGGGCCCGGCCTGCTGGAGTCTGCGTACTCGAGGTGCCTGCAGTACGAGCTGTCAGCGCGAAAGCTGGCGTTCGTTACCCAGCAACGCGTCCCGCTTGTGTACAAAGGCACCGCGCTTGACTGCGACTACCGGCTGGATCTGCTTGTGGAAGGAGCGGTCGTCGTGGAGGTCAAGGCGCTTGCGGCGATGCTTCCAATCCATCAGGCACAGTTGCTGACATATCTGAAGCTGACAGGATTGCCGGTTGGACTCGTGATCAATTTCCAGGTCGACCGGCTCGTGAAGGGCGTGAAACGAGTCATCAACCCGCGCGCGAGTTCGATGGAAGCCGGCGTCGCCGGCCTTCGAGGTCGCGGAGGTTACGGAGGAAACGGTTTCACAGGAGGAACGGAGGATCGGAGCGAAACGGAGAAGAACCAGTTACGGGATCGGAAGGGAAGCTGAGGCCGTTCGATTGGCCGCCGAAGGCGGCCTGCCGTGAGGCCGGGGACCGCAGATACAAACCGCTGCAGTCGTTCGTCGAGCGGCTTGTATCTGCGGTCCCCGGCCTCACGGCTGTCGACGCGCTTTGCGCGCCGACCAATCGAACGGCCACGTCCTCCGTTCGTCTTCGTTCCTTCGTTTCTCCTGTGAAGACCGTTCCCTCCGTCCCCTCCGTTAACTCAGAAGGTCACGCCCATTCCGAAGTGCGCCCTCACATCCCCAACTCGCGGCTTCGCGATATCGAGATTCATGATGAACGGACCGGCGCCCAGGTAGATGCCGCCGCCGATGCCGCGATCGAATTCCTGGTCGTTGTATCGCTGCCCGTGGTTCCACGCCGTCCCCGCATCGACGAACGCCTTGAACCCGAAGCGTCCAACATTCAGCGGTGAGTTGAATGGAATGCGCAGCTCCGCCGACGTCGCGAACAGGTTGTCGCCGGCGCGGTACCCGGTCGGGTAGCCGCGCACGGAGTCGCTGCCGCCGAGCAGGCTCTGCTCGGCAGACGGCAGGCTCGCGTCGGCCTTGATCAGCTGCGCACGCAGCGCCAGGACCAGCGAGCCGCCGACGCCGATATAGCCGCGCGCATCGGTGAACCATCGTCCCGCCGAGCCGCCGAAGTTCAGCTTCTGCCAGCCGATCTGCGTGTGCACCGCGTTGCGCGGAAATGACGGATCGATGCGCGTATCGACGACGGTGTGGAAACCCGCGGTGCTGAGGCGGTGCTCATAGTCTGGCCCGAACGTCACGTCCGCGAGGCTCGTATCCACGCCCGCGCGCAACCACGAGGTAAAGATCTTGTCCGCCTCGACGCGCACCTCACTTCGTCTGTCCGGCACCTCGTAAAACGGGTTGACGCGCTGGTAGAGTGAGACGCCGCCGCGAACGATCGAGATCGGTCCGTCAAACGACCGCTCGGCTTCGAGACCGATGCGTCGCTCGCCGCCCCATGACATCGGCACCGACACACGGCTGCGATCGCCGAGCGTGTCCTTGTAAGCGAGCCGCGCGCCGTAGGTGAACCCGTAGCCGTCCTCATGCTTCAGGATCGGCATCCACATCTGCATCGCGCGGAGTTTCTTGAATGGTCCCGGCGTCAGATCCGACTTGCTGACGGCCGGATGCTCGTCGATGACGATCATGACGAGGACCTGTGACGGATCGGTGATCGACAGATAGCGCTTACGCAGCTCGACGCCCTCGAACCGGTGCGTTGCCTTCAGCTTCTGCTCGGCCTCTTTCAGCCGCGCCTCGGTCGCCTCCGCGCCCGGCGTCAGGCCGCTCAACTCGAGCACATCCGCGTCCGGCGTGGTGTGATTGCCGTGCACGCGGATCTCGGTGATCTTCTCTGGCGACTGCGCGCCAATAGAAACCACCAAGCACGCGAAGATGGCGACGCGCGCGAAGATCGCCCTCATCGGATCCTCCCCGTCACTTCGGGCAACCGATAGTCCCGATACTTGACGTCGTACTTCGCCTCGAGCGGGCCGACCGCCGATCCGAGCCTGAACCGCATCCCGATCTGCGCCGGGAGCCACACGTTCGCGAACGGTTCGCCCATCTCCATCGTTGACCGCGCGCTTTCGAAGCGGACGATCGTGCGACCCGGAAGGAAGTCGAGATCCTGGAAGCGGAACTCGTACTTGAGGATCTGGCGTTCAGCCGGGTCCACCCACAGCGTGACGAGCGACACCTTGTTCATCTTCGTTTCGATATCGCGCTCGAACTCGTCCCCCTTGTCGCACTTGCCGTTCTTCCGCTGCTCGCACGGCGGCTTCTTCTGCGCATCGTCGAACAGCCGCTTCGGGTAGTACTCGATCTTCAGCACGTCGCGGTTGAGCATCTTCTCCCGCCCCGCGAGCGCGTAGCTGCCGGCGTCGAACTTGAAACGCATGAAGTTCGCGGACCGGATGAACCCGGGCTCGAACGTCTGGCTGATGATGTCCTCGACGGCGCCCGTCACGGCGAGATCGCCGGGCACGGGCGATAGCGGCGTGGGCACATCGCCCTCAGCCGCGGCGCCCGCCTTCGCGCGCCTGTCCTCGCGGTTCTTGCGCTGCTTCTCGGCGTTCTGCACGTTCTTCAGCCACTGGTCTTCCTCGTGCCGGCGCTTGTCGTCGTCAATGACGACGCCGTCCGCCTTGAGCGGACTGCGGACGAAGAAACCCTCGCGCGGGAACCAGAGGTAGTCGCGCTCATAGCCGAAGAGGCGGAACACCGCGAGCGCGGTGATCTGCAGCGTCTCCCGCTCGTTGAGCGTGTACTGCTGCAGCTTCTTCCAATTCTCGTCCCGGTGACTGAGCACCTCGGACATCAGGGAATCCAGGTCTGATTGGGCAGACGGATAGGCCACAAGAACTGCAGCAAGGCACACGACAGGGAGGAATGCGCGCGTCACGTTCACGCTCCGAAGCAGGCAGGCGCTGGCTGACGTGTATTACGCATCGGGAGTCACTGCGGGTGCAAGGAAAACCTTGGAAATTCCTTGGGATTGTCCCGCATCTTTCCGCGGTATTGATCCGTAAGTCCTGTTGCAGGGAGGCGGAGAGATATGAGGACGACTATGGTCCCGGCCGTGACGACGACGCTGGCGCTGCTGGTGACGGCAAATGTGGCGCGCGCCGAGGTGACCGAACGGAAGTTCCTGTCCGGCGGGACGGTTCGCCTGGACCTGGCTGCTGGCGAGTATGAGGTTGTCGCCTCGAAGGACGACCGGATCCGCGTCAGCTGGGACGATCATGGAAAGGACGCAAAGGTGTCGCTCCGAATCGACGTCCAGGCGTCGAAAGCCACGGTGCGGACCGAGACGCCATGGAAGGACGGCCCCACGATTCGTATCGAGCTGCCGCGGCGCACGAACATGATCGTCAGGCTGACCGCCGGCGACCTCAAGATTGAGGGGATCGAGGGAAGCAAGGACGTGTCGGCGCATGCCGGAGACGTCAGCATCAGCGTCGGCAAGCGCGAGCAGTATCGCTACGTCAAAGCGTCGGTCACCGTTGGCGATTTGACCGTGGACGCCTTCAACGTCAATAAGGACGGTCTGTTCAGGTCGTTCGAGTGGACCGGCAAAGGGCAGTACGAGCTGCGCGCCCACTTGATGGCGGGTGATTTGAAACTCGATAACTGACTATCTGACGCGCTGCGTCACCTCAGCGAGCCGGTAATCGTAGTACTCGCTGGAGTACTTGCCCTTCACGTTCCCGCCGGCGAGCGCGACATCGAAACTCATCCGGATGACGCGGGGGAGCCAGACGCCCGGAAACGGCTGGCTCATTTCCATTGACGCGTTCACCCCTTCGAGTTGCATCAGCCACTGACCGGGGAAGAAGTCGGCGTTCACGTTGTCGAAGTCGTATTTGACGATCTGCCGGTCCTGCGGCTCGATCCACAGCGTGACGATCGACACCTTGTTCATCTGCCGGCCGATCTCCTTGTTGCGCTCGCGGAGCTGCCGGTTCGGCCGGCCGCGGCCGCCGGTAAACATCTTCATCGGGTAGTACTCAAGCTTGAGCACGTCGTGGCCTTCGTAAGTCTCGCGGCCGACGAGCGCGTACTGACCTTGCTCGAATTTGAAGTCGAGGAAATATGCGGCGGAGACGAAGCCCGGCTCGAGCGAATCGCGCAGCGCGGCTTCGAAGTCGGTGTTGACGCCGCCCGGCCCGATGCCGCTTGTCACTTTCCCGTCGTCGGAATCCGCGGGCTGTTTGCCGGCCGCGACTTCCGCACGGCGCTTCTCGCGGAACTGCTCGCGCGCGAGCCAGCGCGCTTCCTGAATACGACGCTCGCCCTCGCCGATCTTGACGCCGTCAGATGTCAGCGGGCTTTTGATGAAGAAGCCTTGACGTGGGAACCACTGATATTCGCGCTTGAAGCCGTAGACGCGACGCCCATCGAGCGCCGTCACTTCCATCGTCTCGCGCTCTTCGAGCACGTACTGCTGCAGTTTCTTCCAGTTGTCGTCGCGTTTGAGGAGCACCCGCTCCATGAGCGCGTCGAGATCGGACTGCGCGATCGGCGTGGCGCCGCTTGCACACACACAGACCGCAACGCTTACGAGCAGCAGTTTGCGAAGCACGTCGCCTTAAGACTACGCCCGCCGGGCTTGGGCCTTCTGTTTACCCATCGCAGAGCTGAGCCTTACACACACTTAGCAGTCGCAGTTCCCAATGGCCGTCAATAAGCCGTCTTCCCGTGTTTTCGTTAGCAAATATGCCTGTTCCTGGTTTGGCACACCGCCTGCTCTATAGGCGCCCAGAGTTCGAAAGTTACCCACCCCCGCAGCGAAAGTGGCGGGGAACCAACCTTCCAAGCACCCTACCTATGCACCCGGGGAAGGCCTTAAAACCTTCCCCGCGCCTACCTGCTCTGCTGAGCCTATTCCTCCATCCTTTTCCACGGTTTCTGTCAGCCCTCAAGCAATTGGGCCTTGGCCCTTAGGCCTTAAAATAGAACGATATCTAGCGCATGCCCTAAAAGGGAGGCGCAATATGTTGTGGTTTGCTGTTGACAAAGCAGATCGTCAGGCGCACTATCGGGCCTTCGCGCTCACGCCTGACGACGGGAGGTATCCCAGCCCCGACGCTGTCAGGAAAGTAAGTCCGGGCGCCCATCACAACATTTGATCCCTCGAAGGCTGGGAGCCTCGGGGTGGAGTTCCGGTCGCGCCGCCCTTGTGGCGATGGCCTTGATTTGGGCTGAACGATCACGTCAAGCGGAGGAAACATGGACGAAAGAGGCCCTGCCCGCGAAGCAGCTCCGGCCGGTCAGCAGGTGACCAGCGGAACGCCCGATACCCAGGCGCGCGCGAAGAAGAGCGTCGAACGGACGCCTTCCACGCCCGGGCTCGAGTTCTCGCGTTATTTCACCCTGCCGGGTGTGGACCCGTTCGATGAAGTGGAGTGGGAAGTCCGCTCCGCTGTCATCGGCAACGAGAAGGGCAAGGTCGTTTTCGAACAGCGCGACGTCGAGATTCCCAGGTTCTGGTCGCAGCAGGCCACCAACATCGTCGTCTCGAAGTATTTCCGCGGGCAGCTCGGTACGCCTGAGCGCGAGAGCTCGGTCAAGCAGCTGATCGGCCGGGTGGTTGACACCATCACCGGGTGGGCGCGCGCGCAGCACTACTTCGCGAGCGAAGACGCGTTGATGGCGTTCAGCCACGAGCTGAAGCATCTGCTGGTCTATCAGAAGGCCGCGTTCAACAGTCCCGTGTGGTTCAACTGCGGCTTCGAGAAGGCGCCGCAGTGCTCGGCCTGCTTCATCAACTCCGTCCAGGACACGATGGACTCCATCCTCACGCTGGCCAAGACGGAGGGGATGCTGTTCAAGTACGGGTCGGGGACGGGCAGCAACCTGTCCTCGATCAGATCGTCCCGTGAGTTGCTGGCCGGCGGCGGCACGGCAAGCGGTCCCGTGTCCTTCATGAAGGGCTACGACGCCTTTGCCGGCGTCATCAAGAGCGGCGGCAAGACGCGGCGCGCGGCGAAGATGGTCATCCTCAACGCGGACCATCCGGACGTCGAGGAGTTCATCAACTGCAAGGTCGAGGAAGAGAAGAAGGCGTGGGCGCTCATCGACGCCGGCTATGACGGCTCGTTTACAGGCGTCGCCTACAACTCCATCTTCTTTCAGAACTCCAACAACAGCGTGCGCGTGACAGACGACTTCATGCGCGCGGTGCTGGACGACGGCGAGTGGCAGACGAAGAAGGTCACGACCGGCGAGGTGATGGACACCTACAAGGCGCGCGACCTCATGCGCATGATTGCCGAAGGCACCTGGGTGTGCGGCGATCCCGGCATGCAGTACGACACGACGGTCAACGACTGGCACACGTGCCCGAACACGGCCCGCATCAATGCGAGCAACCCGTGCTCGGAATACATGTTCCTGGACGATTCGGCGTGCAATCTCTCGTCGATCAACCTGATGAAGTTCGTGAAGGACGATGGTGAGCTCGACGTCGCGGCGTTCAAGGCGGCGTGCCGGACGATGATCACGGCGCAGG
>DASROF010000180.1:0-19893 GCA_035647075.1 Vicinamibacterales bacterium
TTTCTTTTTGCTCCATCGTTTCCCGCGACGCGTTGCACAACATTCTTTCCATATCAGCGTTTCCCGCGACTGTGTGGCGTGCATCCGGTCCATTCCGGAGAATTCCGCGACACATCTCCCGCTTTCCGGTCTAGAGCAGCGCGATCCGCGACCCGTCGGCCGCTAAACGGTTCTGAAGCGGTCCCCACCTGTCCGGTTTGGTCACGCCGCACGTTAATACCTGTAAAGGGAGGAAGTGACCTATGAGTTCACCGATCAGACGCGGTGGCTATGCGATAGCCCTGTGCGGACTGCTGTTCTTCAATGCTGCGGCGGCGCACGCCGACGTCGTCCTTCAATGGGACGAAATCGCGGTCCGAACGCTCACCACGCAAAACCCGGCGCTGACGCCGTTCGCCCAGGCCCGCTTTGCGGCCATCGTGCAACTTGCGGTGTTCGAGGCGGTCAATTCGATTACCGGCAAGTACCAGGGGTATCTCGGGTCCGCACCAGTCCCGGGTAGCCTCGTGATTTCGGCCCCATTCGGCTCGTCGCCGGAAGCGGCGGCGATCACAGCGGCTTACAGGGTCCTGTTCAACTACTTTGGCGGCGTCCCCGCGACCGCGGCGGCCTTGAACGCGGACCTGGCGACCTCACTGGGCGCAATCCCGAACGGCCAACCCAAAACCAACGGGATCGCAGTCGGCGAGGCGGCCGCGGCCGCCTTGATTGCCTTGCGCGTCGGTGACGGCTCGAGTCCGCTGACCAACTTCCTGCCAACCCCGCCACTCGACCCTGGCGAGTGGGACATCTATCCCGGATGCCCGACCACACCAGGCGGCGTGCAGCTGGGCGGCGTTCTCTACAACTGGGGAGACGTGAAGCCGTTCGGCGTTCCGCAACCGGCAGCAGGTCACTGGTACGAACCGTTCCGGCCCGCTCCGCCTCCATCGCTGACGAGCAACGAGTACGCGAAGGACTTCAACGAGGTGAAGACGGTAGGATCGGCTGCGGCCACGGAGCAGCAGCGGCCTCCCGATCGCGCAACGGTCGTCCGGTTCTACGCGGCGACCTCCCCCACGTTCCTGTTCCACATGGTGGCGCGGGAACTATCGACAACGCGCGGCGATTCGCTCTCCGAAAACGCACGCAACCTGGCGCTGATCAGCATGGCCACCAATGACGCCCTGCTCGCGTCATTCAAGACGAAGTACCACTATCAGTTGTGGCGCCCGATTACGGCGATCAAACTGGCGGACACTGACGACAACGGCAAAACCACGGCGGACCCAGCGTGGACGACGTTCATCCAGACGCCCTGCTTCCCAAGCTACCCGTCGAATCACGCCAGCGGCAGCAACGCGGCGCTCGAGACGCTGCGCCGGATCTACGGCGCGGCCGGACACGCCATCACGCTCTCAGCCACGATCCCGGTCATCGGTCCGACGACCCTGACCTATTCGCAGCTGCAGAAGATCAGCGACGACATCGACGATGCGCGCGTGTATGGCGGGATTCACTTCCGATTCGACCAGGAGGCTGGTGTCGGACTTGGACGGGAGGTCGCGACCTACGTCTACAAGAACAATTTGCAGCCGGTCCACCCGTAGCCAGCTGCAGCGGGGCGCGTCGAGGTTCTGACCAGACCTCGGCGTGCCCCGGCGGGGTGCCCGGTCACTGCACGATCTTGAACGGCACCGACGCCATCATCCGCTCCCACGCGATCCTCATCGTCCCGCCCGCGGGTGTCACGTCGGTAAACCACCACATCAACTGATCGACGCTGTACGGCAGCCGCTCAACGGTCATCGGCGCGCGGGTGACGTCGCGATCCGGCCGATAGTTGAACCCGCCATACAGATCCTTCGTGTTGGCCGGGTCGAAGGTTTCCACGTACGACTGCGCGGTCAGGATGAGCGTCCAGCTCTTCTCGTTTTTCAGGTCGATCAGCATGACCAATTCCCCCGGCGGGATGCGCTTGCCGCCAATCTCGAGCGGCATCTGGTTCCGCAGCCTGGTGGACACGTTGGCGCCCGCACGCCACACGGTGCCGCCGTCGAACAGCGTCTTCCCGTAGTCGGCGCCGGCACCAAAGACGTTCGTGCGCCCGCGCAGGATCGGCTTGCCATGAACGATGTCGATCCAGCGGCCGTTGACCTGCGTCGAGGCAATGCCTTCCGGGCTGGCGGGACGCTGTTGCTGGGCGTCGAGCGGGACGAAAGACACCAGGGCCAACGTCATCAGGCTCGCGGCGAGTCTTCTCATGCGGAAAAGTGTGGCACAAGGTGCACACTTATGGGGCGTGAAGAAGCTGATCTACCTTCTGGTCGGGGTCGGCGTCGCCGTCTTCCTCGTGTGGGCCGTGCGTCACCGGCTCGCGGAGCCCGACATGCGCTCGCGTAAGGTCGCGTTCGACAATATTTATAAGGGCGCGACGACGTTACGGGTGCACGTGAAGGTCGATGAGGGGTCGGAGCAGTCGGTCTCCGCCACGTGCGACAGCAAGACCTGCACGTTTCCGTTGCCGATGACCGATGGCGTTCATCAGGTGACGCTGGCCGTCGAGCAAGACGGCGTGCGAGGCACGTCCGGCCGATTTACTCTCGACACGAGCACCATTCCCTGAGCTGAGAAAGCGACAAGTTCGAAGGATCGAGAACGCGGATCACGCCTTCAGAGGCCTGACGGCACTCGCCAGAACCTATTTAAATACAATGATTTAAGGCTTGAATGACGGCGGGCGGTTTTGGGGATATGCTGGTTCCCGTCAGGACCAGTTGGACGTCCGTCGCCTTCTTCGCGGCGACACCCTCATACCAGCCTTCGACTTTTGTCGAAGGGAGAACGTCCCGCCAGTCTTCTGACCTACCGTAGCCGGCGGTTGCCGCCGTCGGCTGCGGTCTTTTTTTGTCCGTGGACCTTCGTTCCTGGTCCTTCGTCCGTGCTCAGTTCTTCGTCCGTTCCTCGTCCCTGGTCCGAAGTCACAAGGACTAGTGAATAGTTCGCGACTGCCCTGCCATCGCGGTGCGGTCCGACGCCATTGCGCGCTCGATCAGGCCGCTCAATGCGCTCTCGCTCACATCGAATGGTCCGGCGACTACTGCACCGACGGTCATCTCCAACGCGATCACCACCCCGCCGGTCTCGAACGGGTTCACGATCCAGCTGAAGCCCCGAAGGGCCACCGGCCGATCCGGCTCGGTGTCCGGATTCTTCGCCCGGTCCAACGCCCGGAGCATTCCGGCGAGAACGGCCGTCACGTCCGCCTCCGTCCACGCGCGCGGGTCACGATCGACCGGCGCGATGACGTGGGTGGTGGCGTGATGGTCGCCGCGAAGCCAGATGTCGAGCGGGATATCCATTTACACGATCACTGTAATCCATCCGCCTACGCGTTGTCGCGCTTCGGCGAGACTGACTAAAACCGGAAGCATGCACAATGCAAAAACGGTGTGACGACTGGATCTGCGTTGACCCACGCTAGACTCTCGCTGGAGATCGAGATGGCACGGCCACTTACCGTCTGCGTTGTCGCGGCGTTGATGGGCGCGTCGATCACCGCGCAACAACCGAAGCCGCGGTTCGAGGTTGCATCGATCAAGCGGAACGACTCACGGCGGATGTCGGACGCCCTGGTGCCGCGGGTTCTGCCCGGCGGTCGGCTCAGGGCTGGCAATGCCAGCGTCGAGCAGCTGCTGTGGTTTGCCTATGACTGGAAAGCGTATCGAATCGTCGGCGGCCCCGATTGGGTGCGGCAAGAGCAGTTTGATATCACCGCGAAGGCAGAAAACGATGCCCCCGCGGACCAGATCAAGCTGATGGTGCAATCGCTGCTCGAGGATCGCTTCAAGCTGGTCACGCACGTTGAGCAGCGCGAGATGCGATACCAGGCGCTCGTTCGCATGCGGCCCGACGGGCCTCTGGGGCCGGGTCTCGTCACCATGGACGCTTGCAGTCCTGCGATTGTGAACGACCTGCGGCGGAAGTTCCCCGAGAAGTATCCGAGTCCGGGGTCAGGCATGATGAGTGCGTGCTCGTCGATGGGTCTGGACAGTCTCGCAGACAGCCTCACCATCGGACAGGACACCCCGGTGATCGACGCAACGGGGCTGAAAGGCAGTTTCTATTTCTTCATCCGTTCCCAGTTCGTCTCCCTCCCGCCTGACCTTGCTGCGCGAGTCCGAGCCACCAGCAACGATCCGAATCTACCGGCTCTGTCCACCGCCCTGGCTGAACAACTTGGCCTGAAACTAGAGTCCCGGCGCGGTCCCGTTGAGGTGCTCGTCATCGACTCCGTGCAGGAGCCCACCGAAAACTGAGCGTGTCTTACGACGAAGGCCGACGGTCCGGCTGAAGCCGGACACTACGGAGTTGATCCTCCAGCTGCCCCGCCGATGTAGCGGGGATCTGACAGGCGAAGTCGCGGCAGACATAGGCGGTTGCGTGGCCGTCAACGGCCTTCATGCTCGCAACCCAGGGCAGGAGACGCGCGAGAGCCTCGCGATGCTGCGGGAGCACCGTGATGACAATCGCGGTCGGCATGTAAGCGGCGCGGAGAACCTTCTTCAGCTCCAGAGTGTCCTCGCCTTGCGGATCGCCGGCGATCACCACCTGCGGCACGCCGGCGTGGTAGGTGGACAACGCCGCGAGCATCATCGGTACCGAACGGCCCATCTGCCCCGCACGAGACGCAAACGCACCGAGCGTCTGACTGATCTTCCCGTCGAACCCGCGCGAGTCGTCCGGGAACAGATGCGCCAGCGTCTGCAGGTTGAGCACTGATACCGAGCTCGCGGCTGGCTCTGCCCCGTCGTAGTCCTCCTTCAAACGCAGCAACACCGACGGATCCTTGCCAGTGGTGCTGAACCACCCGCCGTCCACCGGATCCCAGAACAGCGCGTCCTGGCGTTCCTGAAGCTGCAGCGCCCACTCGAGCCACTCGGGATCTCCACCGGCCTGAAACAGCTCGAGCAGCCCGAAGATCAGGTAGGCGTAATCCTCCGCATAGCCGTCAACGTCCGCGTCACCCTGGCGATACCGCCGCAGCACGGTCCCCGTCTGAGGGTTCCACAGATGCCGCCGCACGAACCTCGCCGCCCGCGTCGCATCGTCGAGGAACTCCTCGGCGCCTTCAACTGCCCTGGCCACTCGCGCGAACGCGGCGATCATCAGGCCGTTCCAGGCGGTCAGGACCTTGTCGTCGAGATGCGGGCGCGGACGCGTGGCGCGCCGCTCGAACAGCGCGCGACGGGCGCCCTCGAGTACTTCGACCACCTCGAGCGCCGACATGCTGGCGTTCTGCTGAACGTCAGCCAGCGGACGCGCGGTGTAGAGCAGGTTCTTGTTGGCGAACTCGTTCTGCGGGTCGAACGGCGCGTTGCCACCCGGCTTGACTCCGAAGCGCTGGCAGAAGATCTCGGCATCGACGCCGAGGACCGCGCGTATCTCCTCCTCCGTCCAGACGTAGAAGGCGCCCTCCATTTTGTGGGCGTCAGGCTCGCTGGCGTGCTCAGGTGGAATACTGTCCGCGTCTTCGGCTGAATAGAACCCGCCGTCCTTGTCGGTCAGGTCGCGACGGACGTAGGCGAGCGTATCGATGGCGACATCCGAGAAGAATCTGTCGCCCGTCAGCTGCCCGGCCTCGACATAGGCCAGCGTCAGTTGCGCCTGGTCGTAGAGCATCTTCTCGAAGTGCGGCACGCGCCAGTCGGCATCCACCGAGTAGCGATGGAAGCCGCCGCCGATGTGATCGCGCATCCCGCCGAGCGCCATCGCCCGCAAGCTGAGGAGCGCCATGTCGCGCGACTCCCCTGCTCCGGTGCGCGCGTGCTCCCTGAGCAGAAACAGCAGCTCGCTCGGACGCGGGAACTTCGGCGCGTTGCCGAACCCGCCGCGGCGCGTGTCGAAGATTGCCGTGAATTCCGCGGTCGCACGCTCGAGCACCGCGACCGATGGCACATCCCCACCTGCGCGCTGCGCTCCGAACGTCCGCAGACGCTCGACGATGTTGGCGGCGGACTGGTTGACCTTGTCGCGCTCCTCCCGCCAGACGCGTGCGATTTCTTCGAGAACTTCGGCGAAGCCAGGCTTGCCCCAGCGGCTGGTCGGCGGGAAATAGGTGCCACCGTAAAACGGCTGCAGCGACGGCGTGAGCCAGACGCTCATCGGCCAGCCACCCGAGCCTGTCGTCGCCTGTACGAACGTCATGTAGACGCGATCCACGTCGGGTCGCTCCTCGCGATCGACCTTGATCGAGACGAAGTGGCGATTCAGCAGCTCGGCAAGCGCCGGGTCCTCGAAGCTCTCGTGCTCCATGACGTGACACCAGTGGCACGTCGAGTAGCCGATCGAGAGGAAGATCGGCTTGTCGTTCTGTCGCGACAGGGCAAACGCTTCGTTGCCCCACGGATACCAGTCAACCGGGTTGTCTTTGTGCTGAAGGAGATAGGGGCTGGCTTGCGAGGCGAGGCGATTGGGCACAAGGTCGATTATGACAACTCCCAACTTCCAGGTTCCAAGTATCGACCTTGGTAGTTGGTAGTTGGTAGTCGGTAGTTGAGAGCTAGCGGTTCGGCATCGCGCGAGCGGGAGACATCTTCAGCAGCTTCGCCTTGATCTTTTGAAACTTCGCCGTGTTGCGGGTTCCGCCGTGCGCGCGCGCGACGTCAGCCTGCAGCGCGTGCATACGATCGGCGGGCGCCGGGTGGCTCGAAAGGAACGTCTGCACCGCGCCCGGATTCTGTCCCTGTTCGCGCGTCAGGATCTGAAACAGCTCGATCATGCCTCGGCCATCCCACCCGGCCCGCCGAAGGATCCGCAAGCCAACTCGATCGGCCTCCGACTCATCCTCTCTGCTGAACCTGAGGAACCAGAGGTTCGTGCCGAGGCCGGCGGCCGTTCGTGCCGCCGCCGCGCCTCCGGCGTTGCCAAGCAGTGCGCTCAGGGCGCCGAGACCGAGGTTCGCGATCATCGCGTTGCTCATCTGTTGCGCGGCATGGCGCTGGGCGACGTGTGCGATCTCGTGGGCCAGCACGCCGGCCACCTGCGATTCGTTGGTCGCGGCTTGAAGGACGCCGCGGTTGATCCAGATCGGCCCGCCGGGCAACGCGAAGGCGTTGATCTCGCGATAGTTCGCGACGGTGAACGAGTACGGATAGCGCGGGCCTGACGCCGCCTTTGCCAGTCGCGCACCGATGCTCCGAACGTACGAACGTACGTCCGGATCCGCGAGCTCGGCCAACTGTTTTCGGGTGTCGGTGTTGGCTTGACGGCCGATGGCGATCTCCTCCTCGACCGACATCAGGGTGATAGCAGTTGCCGGAACGACAGCAGCCGCGATCAGCAACGTGACAATCGCGCGACGGGAGCTCACACGCGCGGAGACGGCGCCGCTGGCATGTCGTCCGGTCGTCTGCGCCGCAAGCGCGCATACGCGGCTGTGAACTCGACGCCGTACATCAGGATGATCGAGGAAACGTATACCCACAGCAGAAAGACCACGACAGCCGCAATCGAGCCGTGGATCATGGTCATGCTCTTGTTGCGGGCGATATACCAGGCGAATCCACTGAAGGCCGTCCGCCAGAGGAGGCCGGTCAGCGCCGCGCCAACCCAGACATCACGAAACCGCGTCTTGGCGTTCGGGATGAAGTAATAGACGAGCCCGACGCCAATGATCAGCAACACGGTCGCCAGGTAATCAAACGTCAGTGTCCGCAGAACGGACAGCCAGTGGAACCTTCCCAGCATCAACGCGAAGGACGACCCCTGTGCCAGCTCGACCGCGATGACGAACATCAGCGCGACGATCATCACGCCGCCGGCAGCAACGAGCATCATGAACGACACGAGACGATGCTTCCAGAAGCTGCGCTGGCGCTCGACGCCCCACGCTTCGTTGACGGCGCTGGTGATGGCACCGAAGACGCCGAGCGAGGCCCAGATCAACGCCAGGGCGCCCGCCACCCCGAGGCGAACGTGGTTCTCGCTCAAGGCCTGCAGCTGTTTGGTAACGAAGTCCAGCTGCGTCGGAAAGTAGCGGAAGACGAACGTCAACACCGCCAGGCGATCGTTTTCGTTGTCGGTGATCGATCCCAGTATCGAGATGACGAGGAGCAGGAAGGGAAAGAGCGAGAGCAGCGCGTAATACGCGATCGAGGCCGCGTGCGTGACGTCGTTGCTGTTGACCAGCTCGACCAGGCCGCGCCAGAGGGCGATGCCGGATAGCCGAAGCTCCGCCCGCAGGCGCCGTAGGATCCGCTCCGGCCTCACGCCTACGGATTATTACAGACGTCCCAGCCCCAACCCCCAACGCCCAATTGCTCGGGCGCTGGGAGTTGGAAGCCTGGGAGTTGACCTAGGACTGCCCGTAGTTCCCGCTCGTGGAGCTCCCCGTTCCGCGATCGTTTCCGAAAGAGCTCGAGCCCGAACTTCCCGTGCTGCCCGTGGTCCCGCTCCAGCTGCTGCCTGAATTGCCGGTGCCGGTGCCGCTGCTGCCAGTCATTCCACTGGCGTAGCCGCGCGCTTCCTCAGCCCCGCGAGAGACAGCATCGCGTGCCTGATTGACGAACTCGCGCCCCTTCTCCGCCCAACCGGTCGCGGAGTCGCTGGCGCGACGGTACTGCTCCGACGCCTTGTTGCCGATGTTGCGCGCCTGTTCGCCGATGGCGCCACGCAGTTCGCTTCCTGCCTTAGGCGCCAGCAGCATGCCGAGACCCGCACCAAGAACGGTGCCGGCGATCAGCCCCATGACGAAGCCACCACCACCGCCCTCGTTGTCATACCGATCGAAGTCCGCCATTCCTGATCCCCCTTCTCAATGCGATGTCCCGCTGCCGGGAAACTGCGACTGCGCTCGCGCATTCGCGAACTCTTGCACAACGCGCGCCCCCTCACCTGCCATCCGCCCTACCTGCTGAAACGTTCCCTGGAAACGCATGAACTCGTTCTGCAGTTCCTGGATCGCAGGCTCGAACCGATCGCGAAGCACGCGCCCGCGACTGGTAAAGAAGAGATAGCTGGCGGCGGCTCCGACCAGGGCGCCCACGAGCGCTCCTGCTGTCACTGCCGTTCGATCGTTCACACGACCTCCTACTGAGGTCGTGGTGTTCCAAAACCGATGCCACGCCTGAGGCCTAAGGCCGAAGGCCCAAGGGCTGGTCATGGAATAAGGGAGGAGGAGTCAGTGCTCAGCTGTTGTGCGGAGTTACGTGGGCCTGAGCCAGCCCTTCGGCCTTGGGCCTTCGGCCTTAGGCCTTCGGTCTTAGGCCTTCGCTTCTGCCGTCGCCGCCCGCTGCTGCGCCCGCTGATCGATGATCTCGTGCTTTTTCATCTTGCTGTAGAGCGTCGGGCGATACAGGCCAAGGATCTGCGCGGCTTCCTGCTTGTTCCAGTTCGTCCGCTGCAGGGTCTGGAGAATCGCCATCTTCTCGATTTCCGCGAGCGAGCGATGCGGCGGGATCGTGAACTCCTGAGCCGGCGCTCCTTCCTCTCGGATCGGCTCGGGCAGATCGTTTGGAAGAATCTCACCCGTCTTACTCACCAGCACCGCACGTTCGATCGCATTCTCCAACTCGCGCACATTACCGGGCCAGCGATTGCGGATGAGCAGATGGTAGGCCGCCGGTGAAATCGCACGGACGTTCTTCTGATACCGATGGTTGAACTTGGCCAGGAAGTGATTGCACAGCAGCGGAATGTCTTCGCTGCGTTCACGCAATGGGGGAACGCGCAGCGTAATCGTGTTGATCCGGAAGTAGAGATCCTCGCGCAGCTTTCCTTCCCGCAGCGCGAGGTCCAGATCGATGTTGGTCGCGCAGATCAACCTGAAGTCCACGTGCACGAGACGGTCGCTGCCAATCGGGCGGTACTCACGTTCCTGCAGCACGCGGAGCAACTTGGTCTGCAGATACGGCGGCATTTCGCCGATCTCGTCGAGGAGGAGCGATCCACCTTCGGCCATCTCGAACAGGCCGATTTTGTCGGTGTTGGCGCCGGTGAACGCGCCCTTCTTGTAGCCAAAGAGCTCGCTTTCGATCAGCTCTTTCGGGATCGCCGCGCAGTTGATCTTGATGAACGGTCCCTTGACGCGGTTGGAGTTGTAATGAATCGCGTTTGCGATCAGCTCCTTGCCGGTGCCGTTCTCGCCCTGGATCAGGATGTTGGCGTCGCTCGCCGCCACACTCTCGATGAGCTCGAAGAGATCCTTCATCTTCTTGCTCTGACCGACGATGTTCGCGAAGCTGTACTGACCGCGAATCTGCTCTTTGAGCTGCTGATGTTCCGCGCGCTCCTGCGTGCGATCAATGGCTTTGCGCAGCATGTCGAGCAGACCGTCCTGGGTGACGGGCTTCTCGAGGAAATAGAACGCACCCGCCTGTCCCGCTTCGACCGCTCGCGAGATCGTTCCTTGCCCGCTGATCACGATGACCTCAGGCGTGGGGTCAATCTCCTTGAGCCGGCGCAACAGCTGAATACCGTCCAGGTCCGGCAGCATCAGATCGGTGACAACCACATCGGGGCGCCACTGCTTGAAGATTTCCTCGCCACGCGTGCCGATGAGGGCGGTCCTCACTTCGTAGCCCTCGGCCTCGATGACCATCTTGAGCCACTCGGTCATCGCCGGCTCATCGTCCACCGCCAGCACTCGCCGGCGGCGTTTGGGTTGTGGGCCTGGAGTCGAAGCCATGAAAATTCCCTTAATGGCGGGGCGGGCGGTAGCCTATCACACCGTTTGTATTCAATACATTACTGCGACGATTGATGTGTAACCAGACAGACTGTAAATTTTTGATACTGCCCCCCTGTCAACTTGGGATAATCGGCCCTGTCAGAATTAGTAGTGTCCGGCTTTCGCTGGACTGACCAGATGGACCTCTTCCAGACCAGAATTCGAACCGATTCGCCTGAGTTTCAGAAGAACCGCGACCGGATGACGCAGCTCGTGGCCGAGCTGAAGCAGCGGACCGAGGTCGCGCGGCAGGGCGGCGGCGAAAAATATTTGCAGCGGCACCGGAGCCAGGGAAAGTTACCGGTCCGCGAGCGCATCGACGGCTTGCTGGACCCTGGCTCGCCGTTTCTCGAGTTCTCGGCGCTGGCCGCGGCGGAGATGTACGAGGGAGAGGCTCCAGCCGCTGGCCTGGTGACCGGGATCGGCCGCGTCTCCGGACGCGAGGTCGTGATTGTCGCCAACGACGCGACGGTAAAGGGCGGGACCTACTACCCGATCACCGTCAAGAAACACCTGCGTGCGCAGCAGATCGCCCTCGACAACCGACTGCCGTGCCTCTACCTCGTCGACTCCGGCGGCGCGTTTCTTCCTTTGCAGGCCGAGGTCTTCCCCGATCGCGAACACTTCGGCCGGATCTTCTTCAACCAGGCGCGGATGTCGGCGGAGGGCATTCCACAAATTGCCGTGGTGATGGGATCGTGCACCGCGGGCGGCGCGTACGTGCCGGCGATGTCGGATGAGACGGTGATCGTCAAGGGCACCGGGACGATCTTCCTGGGCGGTCCGCCGCTGGTGAAGGCCGCCACCGGCGAAGAGGTCACCGCCGAAGAGCTTGGCGGAGCGGACGTCCACACGCGGATGTCTGGTGTCGCGGACTACTTCGCCGAAGACGATCGGCACGCGCTGCAGATCACGCGAACGATCGTTTCCACGCTCAATCGCGTGAAGTCGCTGCCCGTCGACGTGACCGCGACGGAAGATCCCGCGTATGACCCCTCGGAAATCTACGGCATTGTCAGCGCCGATGTCCGGAAGCCGTACGACGTGCATGAGGTCCTGGCGCGGATCGTGGACGGGTCACGCTTGGACGAGTTCAAGCAGCGCTACGCGCCGACCCTCGTCACCACTTTCGCGCGACTCCACGGGATGCTCGTGGGCATCATCGCCAACAACGGCGTGCTCTTCTCCGAGTCCGCGCTCAAGGCGACCCACTTCATCGAGCTGTGCAACCTGCGTGGCATCCCGCTCGTCTTCCTGCAGAACATCACCGGGTTCATGGTCGGCAAGCAATACGAGCGTGGCGGCATCGCGAAGGACGGCGCGAAGATGGTGCATGCCGTGGCCAACTCCGTCGTACCGAAGTTCACGGTGGTGATCGGCGGATCATTTGGCGCGGGCAACTACGGGATGTGCGGCCGCGCCTACGATCCGCGGCTGCTGTGGATGTGGCCGAACGCGCGCATCTCCGTCATGGGCGGCGAGCAGGCGGCGTCCGTGCTCTCGACCGTCAAGCGTGAGCAGCTGTCGCGTGAGGGGAAGGAACTCTCCGCGGAGGACGAGGATCAGATCCGGCGGCCGATTCTCGAGAAGTACGACCACGAAGGATCACCCTACTACTCCACGGCCCGCATCTGGGACGATGGCATCCTCGATCCCGCTCGCACCCGCGAGGCGCTGGCACTGGGGATCTCGGCGGCGTTCAACGCGCCGATGCCCGCTCCCAAATTCGGCGTCTTCCGAATGTGAGTTCAGGTATATCAGTTCGGCAATCCCGCTCGTCGGCGCGGAAAAATCGCGCTTCTGGCCGCCGATATAGGCCTTCGTTTATCTTCCTTGCTATTTGGAGCGCCGTCGCCCGGTGGTAAGCCTCCAGCGCGATTTTACTGACTTCGGTGATCGCGCCGCCTCGAGGGATTGCCTCACTGACATACCTGAACTTGAAATTGAGGTCCTTGGCGCTCTCGCGCTCTTCGCGTCCTTCGTGGTTAAACTCGATTGAACATGGCGCCCTTCAAGCGCATTCTGATCGCCAACCGCGGCGAGATCGCCGTCCGCGTGATCCGCGCGTGCCGGGAGATGGCAATCGAATCGGTAGCCGTCTACTCGGACGCCGACGCGAAGTCGCTGCACGTCATGCTCGCGGACGCCGCTGTTCACATCGGCGCTGCGGCACCAGCCGCCAGCTACCTGTCGATCGACGCGATCATTCAGGCAGCACAATCATCGGGCGCCGATGCGATTCACCCCGGCTACGGATTCCTATCCGAGAATCAGGACTTTGCCGCCGCCTGCGCAGCCAACAGCATCACATTCATCGGTCCGCCCGCGGACGTCATCGCGACGATGGGATCGAAGGTGGCGGCGCGGGAGCTGGCGCGAAAAGCGGGCGCACCGGTCGTACCAGGCGAGACGCCGCGGGAACAGACCGACGCGGCAATTGCTGACGCGGCTCGCCACGTCGGCTTTCCTGTGCTGCTGAAGCCGTCAGAAGGCGGAGGCGGCATCGGCATGAAGGCCGTCCGGAACGACTCGGAGCTCCTGAGCGCAATCGGGCAGGCGCGGCGCGAAGCGCTCGTCGCTTTCGGTGACGGAACCCTTTATATCGAGCGGCTCATCGACAGCCCGCGGCACGTCGAGTTCCAGATCCTGGCCGACGCACACGGCCACATCGTCCATCTGTTCGAGCGGGAATGCTCGATCCAGCGCCGCCATCAGAAAGTCATTGAGGAGACACCATCCACCGCCGTCACGCCCGCGCTGCGTCGTCGAATGGGAGACGCGGCTGTGGCCGTAGCGCGCGCCGCGGGGTACCGCAACGCGGGAACGATCGAATTCCTGCTCGAAGGCAGGGGCGACCAGGCCTCGTTCTACTTCCTGGAGATGAACACGCGCCTGCAAGTTGAGCATCCAATCACCGAGCAGGTGGTCGGTGTCGATCTCGTCGCCGCGCAGATTCGCGTCGCTGCCGGCGAGCCGGTGCCGTGGATTCAGAGTGAGCTCTCGCAGCGGGGCCACGCCATCGAGCTGCGCATCTATGCGGAGGATCCGGCGCGGGGTTACCTGCCACAGGCGGGACTGCTTGCGCTCTACCGCGAGCCGCGGCTCCCAGGTATCCGCATCGACTCCGGCTTCGTCGAAGGAGACGAGGTCAGCGTGCACTACGACCCGCTGATCGCCAAACTGATCGCGTCCGGCGAAACGCGTGAAGCCGCACGGCACCGTGCAATTGCAGCGCTCGAGAGCTTTCCGATCCTCGGTATCCGCACGAACGTGGGTCTGCTGCTGGAACTGCTGCAGCATCCGCGGTTCGTGTCAGGGGCCATCGACACGCGCTTCCTCGACGCTGAGGCCGAGGCGCTTCGCGCGCGCCTCATCACTGAGCCGCCGCCGGAAGCGCTCGCCGTCGCGGCGGCGGTGTCTGATACCCCGTCGTCCATCGCCAACGATCCATGGTCGGCGCTGCGGGACCTGCGGCTGTGAAGATCACGCCGCTCGGCGACGGCCGCTACGAAGTTGCCACCGATGCCGGCCGCACGATCGCGTACGGCGCTCGTCGGGGCGGCCAGACGTGGGTGTTCCTTCGCGGTCGCGTCTACGTCGTGGAGGGGAACGACAATCAGTCGCGCCGCGCCAGGCATCATGACGAGACCGCGATGTCTGCGCCGATGCCGGCAACGGTCGTGGCCATCAACGTCACTCCAGGTCAGGCCGTGAAAGCCGGAGATGTGCTCGTCGTCCTCGAAGCGATGAAGATGGAGCTGGCGGTCACGGCGCCTCAAGACGGCCGCATTCGGGACATCACGTGCCGCGTCGGCGAGCTGGTTCAACCTGACGTGCCGCTCGTCGCGTTCGATGAACCGGAATCGTCGAACGAAAGTAGATAATCAAGGAGATGGACGCCGAGCTCAAAACCCTGATCGTGGAATTCGTCGAGAAGGTGGGGCTGCTGAAGAAAGACATGAAGCCGAAGCCGGAGTTCGAGCGCTACGAGGCCAGGTTTCTCCGCATCGAGCAGAAGTTCTCCGCCCTCGCCGAATCGATCGCGACCACGGATCCTGATTTCGCGAAGCTCCTTCGCAGGGCCTGGCAGATGCCGGGGATGAGTCTGGCGTTCCGCAACGCCGAGCATCAGAAGGAAATCAAACGAAAGAAAGAAAACGAATCAGATCAAGACGACGATTCGTAAGACAAATCCCTGGAGTCATTGCCAGTGAAGCGGATACTCGAGCGCGAGGTTGGACAGCAATCTTCCCAGGACATTCGAGATCGGATAGTGAGTGGAGGTAACAGTCCCGAATGGACGCGGCAATAACGAGTCGCCCAATTCGGTCTCTTCTATCAACAGAATGTGAATGAACTGGATGTCCAGCGGCATTCCTGGATACGCGAGATCAGCGGTAAACAGGGTTCGACCGAGCGTTGGTTTTTGCCCCTCGCCTGAGCAGAAAGTCCGGAAGCTTGCGGCATCGTGGCCGGGGCATGCGTACACCCAGACGGTGCGGCGTATCGACTGAAGGTCCGGTTCCGTCAGAAAGTAACTGCCTCCAATTCTGACCTGTGTGTTCGGCGCGAGCACCGCGCCAGGAGACAGCAATCCAGACGGTGGTTGGCTTATCTGCGCGATCGTGATCGGGACGGAGTCCGGCGTGGCGTCTGGGCTTGTGGGCGGGGAAGCCTGACAACCGACGGCCAATGCGACGACGAGCACCGCGGCGCTCCGCATTTGTGCGTCACCGATCCCGTGGCACTCCTGAAGGGGTGCCCTACATAATGGCCTAGTGGGCACCCCTTGAAGGGGTGCCCTACGATTACCTGTCCCAGGCGCCCCGTGCCCAGTCGAGAAACTTCTTCTCCGGCCAGTAGTTCACAATCCGCTCTTCAGGAATACCTGCCAGTCGCGCGTGCGCGATTGCGATCTCGATGAAGTCCAGCTCCGGATGCGCATGTGCGTCGCTGTCGAGAGCAAAGATACAGCCAAGCTCGATCGCCCGCGCTGCAAGCTCATAGTGCACGTCCTGCCGGTCAAACGAGCCGTCGATCTCGATTGCGACCTGCCGCTTGGCCGCAACCTTGAACACTTTGTCCCAGTGCGCGGACACGCCAGGGCGGACGTTGTATTTCCGGCCCATCGGATGGCCGAGGATCGCGACGCCGCGCTGCTCCACTGCCCCAACCATTCGCGCGGTCTGATCCACGGTCTTCCGCAGCAGTGAGTGCGGCGACGCGACGATGAACTCGAAGAGCCGCAGTTCGTGCTCTTCCATGTCGACCGTCCCGTCCTGGCGGATGTTCGCTTCGATGCCCTTGAACAGGCGGAACTTCCCTTTGCGGGCTTTATTGAGCGCGTCGATTTCCGCGTGCTGCTCCGCGACCTGTGCCATCGTCATGCCGCCGGCGATTGACAAGCCGTAGGAGTGGTCGGTGATGCCAGCGCAGCGATGACCACGCGCGAGGCAGGCGTCGACGATCGAGTCGAGCGGCTCGGCGCCATCGCTCCACACCGAATGCATCTGGAAGTCGCCGCGATAGCGCGTGCGTGATGGTGCACCGCGCCGGCTGACGATCTCCTTCACGGCGGCACGGCTGAGGTAATGCTGGCGCAGGGCGTGGAGCCTGGCGATCGCCTCTTCCTGTCCGGCGTCGCGGACCGCTCGCTCGACGAATGGCGAGCTGCCGTCGTAAATCAGCTCGCGCGCGATGCGATCGGTGGTGGGGCCGATGCCAGGGACGACCTTGAACGTGTTGGCCTCGACGAGCGGCGTAATCGCCTCGTCGATCCGCAGCACCGCCTTCGCGGCGCGCTTGTAGCCCCAGCCTCGTTGGGACTCGCCGGCCAGCGCTGCCATGTCGAGCAGCAGGCCGGCGAGCTCGAGATTGACGTCCCTGCTAATCCTTCGGGCCTTCGGTCTGATTCGAGAGGTATCGCTCGTAGCCCATGTCCTTGATCTGCTGGAGCTGCGCTTCGAGCCAGTCGACGTGCTCTTCCTCGTCCTTCAACAGCTCTGAAAACAGGGCGCGCGACGCGTCGTCGCCGGCCTCGCGCGAGATCTTGACCGCGGCGTTGTACATCTCCACCGCGTTTGTCTCGAGCTTCAGGTCGGCCTCGAGCTGCTCTTTGACGTTGGTCCCGACACTCAGCGCCATGTACTCCATCTTCGGCGTCGCATCGAGGAAAAGGAGCCGCTCGAGCAACTCCTCGGCGTGCTTCATCTCGTCGATCGACTGCTTCTTGATGTAGTCGCCGAGCTTGTGGTAACCCCAGTTGTGACACATCTCAGCGTGCAGAAAATACTGATTGATCGCCGTGAGCTCCTCTTTGAGTGCCTGATTGAGCTGGGCGATGACCTGGTCGTTACCGCGCATGAACGCCGCCTCCTGCGGTCCATCGTGACACACGAGGCGCATAATCCTCAAACCTGACCGCGAGACACAGTCCCGCCTTCACGCGCGGAGGCGCAGATGCTCGAATGTGACCCCTCGCTCCGTCCCGCGCCCTTCCTTCAACACGACACGGTCGAGCGGCAACGCAGGGCCGTCGAAATACGGAGTACCCGGCACGCCCCCAGCACGCGGCGAAGTCGTGAGGTAGATGTCCGAGACGAGACGTTCCCGCAGTAAGGCGGTCGCGGTTGTCCGGCCGCCGACGCAGGACATTACTTCGATCCCACGATCGCGCAGGGATCGAAAGGCCCGTCCGAACGAGACTGGCTCACCTGCATCCACCACCTCGATCCAGGGCTTCGAGACGATGCGAGCGCGGAGGGTGTCGACAGCGCTGGTGCGGGTCACGATAACCACGCGAAGTGAGGGTTCGTTGAACATCAGCCCGTCCTCGATGCGCAGATCGCCGTTCTGCGTCACCAGGACCTGCACCGGGTGCCGAGTGCGACTGCGCGCCCGCCGCAGCGCGACCAGTTCCGGATGCCACACGGAGAACACGATGTCTTTGGCGCGGGCGGTCGCCGCGCCGGCCATCACCGCATCGGCATCGACCCGTGACAGCCCTTCATAAATGAGATGCAAGTCGGTCTCGCCGCCGCCGAGCGAGGCGGGGTCTGGTGCGACCGTGTTGCCGTCGCGCGATTGGACGAACACCAGGCTCGTGATCGGAATTCCGGCAACGGATGGCGTGAGGCCGCGATAGAACGGACCATCGAAGAGCGAATCGGACCACGCATTTTCGATCCGGACCATGTCCACCGGCTGCGCGTCGTCTCTCGTGGCGTATCCGGGGATGGTGGCCGCCAGTGCGGCCTGCTCTCGACGGGCGCAGTACGCCTCGAAGCGATCCGTCATCCGGCCTTCGCGATCTCGGTCGAGGCCATCCCACTCGCCTCCCGAAGCTGCCGGATTCTTTCCGCCAGTGACCGGGCAAAGACCTCCGCCTCGTCATCGGTGGCGCCGCAGGCGAGCAGACCGTGCAGGAGGACCGGTTCAGTCAATCTGCCGGCGTATCGGACGAACCACGCGACGTGTTCGACGGTGATATTGCGCGCGATCTCTGCGGTCCGCTGTCCCTGGTATCCGAAATTGACGAAGCCGTCACGGACCCCGGTGACGAAATGCGGAGTCTGCGCCTCGAATCCGGCTGGATCCCACCGCCCGCGCGAGACGATGTTCGATCCCCAGCGACCCATCGCGCCACCCCAGTCTGTGATCAGGTAGCGCGCTTCGTGACCCCAGCGCGACTGCACTTCGAAGATGGCGGTATTTGAACCGCGCGCGACGTCGCGACGGTCCTTGGTATCCCAATTCGAGAGCAGCATCGTGACCAGCTTCAGCCCGCTCAACTGCCGTGTGCCCACGAACGGATTGTCGCTCCACGACCAGCTGTGCTCGTCGAAGAGCATCCGCACGCCTCGATCTTCCAGTTCGAACCGGGCATCGACAAATGCACCGTCTTCGGCGATGCACGACCGCGCACGCGCAAGGTCTTGCAGCCCGGTGATGCTGCCGGACTCGACGTAGTGTGTGACCTCGGCGAAGTAGCCGCACGCATGTGCGAGGCGCACGGCAAACGCCTCCGGTTTGGCCTCGTGTCCCCACTTGACGCGCCACAGTCGATCGCGTGCGTCGCGGACGGCGACGCACGGCTGCGAACCGGTGAGGTGTTCCTCGACGAAGCGGTATGGGGCCACAGGTGCCCCGCCGGCGCCGCCCGGGCCGAAGCGCAACTCGGTGGCCTCGGCGAGCGTCGGTTCGCGCCAGATGCGATGGCGGATCGCGATGAGCCGGCGAGGACCCGCGCGCCGGATCTTCCACCGGCCGCGGAGATGCCATACAAGATAGACCGCCCACACGGTCGCAACTGTCCCCGCACCCGCCAGCACCGCGTACCAGAGGAACTCCTTCCAGTGCACGCGATCGCAATATGCAAGAACGTTCCCGTGTTACCCTTGTAACCGACTGGCCCGACGGCTGTTAGGCCACGATCCTTGATGCCGCTTGCCAAACCGCTCGACGTCACGCTTGAGGTCGCACCAAGAGCCCGATTCGACGTCGTTGATCTAAGGTCGCGCTTCGCGGCCGAACATGACGCTCTGGGGGCGTATCCACGCTGCCTTTACTGGTCGTTTCATACGACCGCCGGGTTTCTCGACCGCAGCCTGGCCGCGCGCCTGAGCGCACAGCACATTCCGACGTACGTCGACGCCTTCCGCACACTGTTTCCGGAAGGCGCGGGGTACGAGCACGACCGCCTCGAAAACCGGACCGATCTGGATGCCGTGCAGCGCGCCACCGAGCCGCGCAATGCCGACTCGCATCTGGCATACATCGCCAGCGGCCTCCGCACGTGCGTGACGCATCCGAACAAGGCCGGCGAGAACGTGTTCTTTGTTGATCTCGACGGCGTCTACGAGGGTCGGCCGCGGCGCCGGCAGACGCGCGTCATTGGTTTCAGCCAGGAACGGCAGGTGCTGACCACGCGCATTGAAGTGCCCGTGTCGGGGCACCCGATCGATTCGGTGAACCTGAAGGACCCACGACTCAGCGTCTACGAGGAGCTGTCGCAGTTCGTCCGCCAGTCCGGCATCGCGAAGGGGCGCCTGCGTGTATCGCTCGACCCGTCAGAGCGTCACTCGGCGCTGACCGTCAACGAATACGAAACGCTGTTGATGAAATACGACCTGGCGGAGGTCCTGCGGAATCCGTTGAAGTTCGTCGCCGAGAAGTACCGCCACGCC
>DASROF010000181.1:0-3006 GCA_035647075.1 Vicinamibacterales bacterium
CCGACATTCCGGTGGAGGAGGGCATCAGAATCTTTCTGACCGGCGGGATGTCACTGCCGGGCCGTATAGCACCAAGGAAATAGCGACAAAGGAGTATGAGTGTGATGACGTTCTCGTTGAAGGGATTCGGCCGCCTGCGGGCGCTCGCGATCGTGATGTTGATCGCAATGGCTGCGCCTCTGGCCGTGTTCGCCCAGCAGCCGGAGACGGCTGCCGCCGCTCAAGCCGGAGAACGACCCGCCGGTGGCGAGGCGAGCCTGGTATTGCCGGATCTCGGGCAGGTCGACGTGGGTGGGTACAACGGGCGCACGTTGCTGATGATCGGCATCGGCGTCGCGGTGCTGGGCCTTCTCTTCGGCCTCGTCATCCTCAATCAGTTGAAGAACCTGCCGGTGCACCGCTCGATGCGCGAGGTATCGGAGCTGATTTACGAGACGTGCAAGACCTACCTCGTGACCCAGGGCAAGTTCATCCTCCTGCTGTGGGTGTTCATCGCCGTGATCATCAGCGGCTATTACGGCTGGCTGAATCCGATTCCCGGGAAACCGGTCGGCCAGACACTGGCCATCATCCTGTTCTTCAGCATCGTCGGCATTGCCGGCAGCTACAGCGTGGCGTGGTTCGGCATCCGCGTGAACACCTACGCGAACTCGCGGACGGCGTTTGCCAGCCTCGAGGGCACGCAGTATCCGGTGTACGCGATTCCGCTCCGCGCCGGCATGAGCATCGGCATGCTGCTCATCAGCGTCGAGCTGCTGATCATGCTGCTCATCCTGCTCTTCGTGCCGGGCGATTACGCCGGCCCCTGCTTCATCGGCTTTGCCATCGGCGAGTCGCTCGGAGCCGCGGCGCTGCGTATCGCGGGCGGCATCTTCACCAAGATCGCCGACATCGGCTCGGACCTGATGAAGATCGTCTTCAACATCAAGGAGGACGATGCACGGAATCCCGGGGTGATCGCGGACTGCACGGGCGACAACGCTGGCGACTCGGTCGGGCCGAGCGCTGACGGATTCGAGACCTACGGCGTGACTGGCGTTGCGCTCATCACCTTCATTCTGCTGGCGGTTCCCGAAGCTGCGACGCAGGTCCGGCTGCTCGTCTGGATCTTCGTCATGCGCATCATGATGGTCGTGGCCAGCGCGCTCTCGTATCTGATCAACGAATCGATCGCGAAAGCCCGCTATGGCGGCGGCGCGCGGTTCAATTTCGAGGCGCCTTTGACCTCGCTGGTATGGCTCACCTCATTCGTGTCGGTGGGGCTGACCTACGTCGTCTCGTGGATGCTGATCGCCGGGCTCGGTGACGGCACGCTGTGGTGGAAGCTGGCGTCGATCATCACCTGCGGCACGCTGGCCGGCGCGATCATCCCCGAGCTGGTGAAGGTGTTCACGTCGGTCGAATCCAGTCACGTCAAGGAAGTCGTCACTTCGTCGCGGGAAGGTGGCGCCTCGCTCAACATCCTGTCCGGCTTTGTCGCTGGTAACTTCAGCGCCTATTGGATCGGCCTGAGCATCGTGGCGCTGATGTCGATCGCGTATTTTGTGAGCATCGCCGGCACGTCGATGTCCAGTCTGATGCTGGCCCCCGCTGTGTTTGCGTTCGGCCTCGTGGCATTCGGCTTCCTCGGCATGGGCCCCGTTACCATCGCCGTCGACTCATACGGCCCGGTCACCGACAACGCGCAGTCGGTGTTCGAGCTGTCGGTGATCGAGAACATCCCCAACATTCAGCAGGAGCTGAAGAAGGACTTCGGCCTCACCGTCCACTTCGAAAAGGCGAAAGCGCTGCTCGAAGAAAACGACGGAGCCGGCAACACGTTCAAGGCGACGGCGAAGCCGGTGCTGATCGGCACAGCTGTGGTCGGAGCCACGACGATGATCTTTTCCATCATCGTCGCGCTGACGGATGGACTGAAGCCGGAATTCGTCGGGAACCTGTCGCTGCTCCACGCGCCGTTTCTGCTGGGCCTGATTACGGGCGGCGCGATCATCTACTGGTTCACCGGTGCGTCCACTCAGGCGGTCACGACGGGTGCGTATCGCGCTGTGCAGTTCATCAAGGCCAACATCAAGCTGGACGATACCGTGACCAAGGCCTCGGTGGAGGACAGCAAGAAAGTCGTCGAGATCTGCACGCAGTACGCGCAGAAGGGGATGTTCAATATCTTCCTGACGGTCTTCTTCGCGACGCTCGCGTTTGCCTTCGTTGAACCCTATTTCTTCATCGGGTACTTGATCTCGATCGCATTGTTCGGCTTGTATCAGGCCGTCTTCATGGCCAACGCTGGCGGGGCCTGGGACAACGCCAAGAAGATCGTCGAGACCGAACTCAAGATGAAGAACACGCCGCTCCATGCGGCGACGGTGGTCGGCGACACGGTTGGGGACCCCTTCAAGGACACCTCCTCAGTTGCTCTGAACCCCGTCATCAAGTTCACCACGCTGTTCGGCCTGCTGGCGGTCGAGCTCGCAGTCAGCCTGCGGAGGGATTTGGGCGACTCGGTGGCCCTGGGGCTGGCCGGGCTCTTCCTCGCCATCTCCATGTTTTTCGTCTACCGGTCGTTCTATGGGATGCGGATTGGGGCAGACGCGCACTGACCACGCGTTAAAAGAGGTTGCGCTGGGGGCGAGTCGAGATAGGATCGCCCCCGCCCATATTCCGGCTGACGTTACTGTCGTCTCGCGGCCGGAGCGTTTTGAGGGGATCGGGGTC
Organism: Vicinamibacterales bacterium; assembly: GCA_035647075.1. GTDB lineage: Bacteria > Acidobacteriota > Vicinamibacteria > Vicinamibacterales > UBA2999 > Gp6-AA40. Next base: position 2,716 of record DASROF010000181.1, read on the forward strand.
TAATCCCACGTCGGCATGGGTCCGACGTTCGTTGACACTATTTTTTTGGCCTAGCTATAATCGGCCGCTCTGCCGGCGGGTCGGAAGGCAGTAGGAGGAAGAACCCGGTGCCACGCGATGAACGCATGTTCGGCGACGTTGTGGATCCGTCCATCAAGTTCGGGAACAAGCAGGGGTATTCCGTATTCCTGACGTTTGCTCTTGAAGTGCTGGTGGTCGGCCTGGTCGTCATAATCCCGCTGATGGCGGCGGACGTCCTGCCGACGCCCCCGTCAATGCTCGCTTTCGTTG
>DASROF010000182.1:0-26152 GCA_035647075.1 Vicinamibacterales bacterium
GGGAATCGATGGAGAAAGTCAGAAGCACGGTCGAGGCGTTCGGCCGCAGAGACGGACTCAAGGATCGAAAATGGTCGTTGCTGCATGGGTGCTTTCCCGGTCGCTGTGCCGGGTCTCCGGTACGGCAGCTCCCCGCTGCCGGCAGCGCCGAGAATAGCACGAGAACGCAGAACCGCGGTTCATGGTTAGACGCGGTTACTGAGAATGACCTCTCGGAGAATGTGTCGATGGCACTGCTTGGCGTCCTCATCGCAGTGGCACATCAGCGTGACGTTTCCTTCGCGCGCCAGGGCCTTGATCAGGCGCAGCGTCGACTTCTGGCCGTGGTTCTTGATCGTCTTGTTGCGCGAATCAATTGGGCCGTCGAGGAACAGCTCCTTCTTGAAGTCCCGTGTAAACGCCGCCCACGCGATCTTCTCTGACTGGACGGCCTTGAGCAGTTGCTCGCTCGGTCCGAGCGCGGGCGTCCACACGTCGTAGAGCGTGCTCGACATGCCTCGGCCACGGAAGCGTGTCGCCAGAATTCGCAGACCATCGTTTTCAGCCACTGGCGAGTACACGGACTTCGTTTTCAGCATGCGTCGATCCCCGATCCCTTCTCCCTGATCCCTGATCCCTGATCCCTAATCCCTGAATCAGCCCTTAGGCCTTAGGCCTGATTCCTTAGGCCTGCTATGGAGCCAGCCTGTCTCGTCTCCACCCCGCCGCCTCCCGCTGGTAGCGGAGCCTGTCATGCAAGCGGCTTGGCCTTCCCTGCCAGAACTCGAACTCGGAAGGAATCACTCGATAGCCACCCCACCACGCCGGCCGCGGAATAGTGTCGCCGTAGGTCTTGCGCGCGACCTCGTAGCGCGATTCCAGAGCGGCGCGGCTCTCGATCACTTCGCTCTGATTCGATGCGTAAACGCTCCAGCGGCTTTCAATCGGCCGCGTTGCGAAGTACGCGTCCGACTCGGCCTCATCCACTTTCTCCACCAGGCCGTCGATGCGGACCTGCCGCACGAGGGACGGCCAGTAGAACAACATTCCGGCGCGTCCGGTGTCGTTCAGCTCGTGTGCCTTGCGGCTGTGGTAGTTGGTGAAGAAGACGAACCCGCGCTCGTCCGCGCCTTTGAGCAGGACCGTCCGGACCGATGGACGGCCGTCACGGGTCGATGTCGCAAGTGCGAACGCGGTGGGATCGGCCTCGATGTCACGTACCTGCTCGAACCAGCGCGTGAACTGGGCGAACGGGTCAGGATCGGACTCGATCTCGCTCAGCGGGTCGCCGCTGTAGTCGCGTCGGATGTTGGCGATGGACATAGCGTGGCGCGGCACCCCCTAAAGGGGGGCCCTACAGACGCGAGGAGCCATCGCCCGCCAGACGGATCTCACCGCCTTCGACGGTAATCCGGACCACACCGCCCTCGGCCAGCGATCCAAACAGCAGCGCCTCGGAGAGCGGCTTCTTGACGACGCGCTCGATCAAACGAGCCATGGGGCGAGCCCCAAACGCGCGATCGAACCCCTTCTCCGCCAGCCAGGCGCGGGCCTCAGGCGTCAGCTCGATCGTGACTCCCTTGGCCGTCACCATCGACCGCAGCTCGTCGATCTGCTTGTCGACCACACGCTCGATCTCGGCGGCGCCCAGAGCGTGGAAGGTCACCGTGGCGTCAAGACGGTTGCGGAACTCAGGCGTGAAGGTACGCTCCAGTGCTCCGCGAGACGACACGCCAATCGAAATGTCGCCGAATCCGACGCGACGATCCGAGAGATCGCGAGCGCCCGCGTTCGTTGTCATGATCAGGATGACGTGGCGGAAATCAGCTTTTCGCCCGTGCGAGTCGGTCAGGGTGGCGTGATCCATGACCTGCAGCAGGATGCTGAACATGTCGGGATGCGCCTTTTCAATCTCGTCGAGCAGCAGCACCGCGTGTGGCGTCTTCCGGATGGCGTCGATAAGCAGCCCGCCCTCCTCGTAGCCGACGTATCCCGGCGGCGCCCCGATCAGTCGCGAGACCGCGTGCTTCTCCATGTACTCGGACATGTCGAAGCGGATGAACTCGATGCCGAGAATCCGGGCGAGCTGCCGCGCGAGCTCGGTCTTGCCGACGCCGGTCGGTCCGGCGAAGAGAAAGTTCGCGATCGGCTTCTCGATCGCGCGAAGCCCCGATCGTGACATCTTGATCGCCGACGACACCTCATCGATCGCATCGTCCTGGCCGAAGATGACGCGCTTCAGCTCGAGGTCCAGAGCTTGCAGCGCGCGTCGATCGTCGCTCGACACCGCCTGGATCGGCACCCGCGCCATCTTCGCGACGATCTGCTCGATCTGTCGCGCGCCGATCTCGCCGGTTCGCTCTTCCGTCTTGAGCAATTTCTGCGCGGCGCCGGCTTCGTCCAGGACGTCGATGGCCTTGTCGGGCAGATGGAGATCCTGGAGGTGCCGCGCCGACAACGACACCGCTGCCTCGAGCGCTTCGTCCATGTACCGCACGCCGTGATGCGCCTCGTAATGCGGTCGAAGGCCTTTGAGGATCTCGAGCGTTTCGGACTCCGACGGCTCCAGGATGTCGATCTTCTGGAACCGGCGCGACAGCGCCCGGTCGCGGTCGAACGACTGCTTGACGTCGCTGAACGTCGTCGACCCGATGCAGCGGAGCGAGCCGCTCGCCAGCGCCGGCTTCAGCAGGTTGCCGGCGTCCATCGCGCCGCCAGAGGCGGCGCCCGCGCCCACGAGCGAGTGAATCTCGTCGATGAACAGGATGGCGTTCTCTTCCTTCGACAGGCGATCGAGCACCTGCTTGACCCGTTCCTCGAAATCGCCGCGATACCGTGTGCCCGCGATCAATGCGCCGAGATCGAGCGCGAACACTTTCGCGTTCTGGAGCACTTCAGGCACGTTGCCCTGGTAGATGCGCAACGCGAGGCCTTCGGCCAACGCGGTCTTGCCCACGCCCGGCTCCCCCACCAGCAACGGGTTGTTCTTGCGGCGCCGGCAGAGCACCTGAATCATCCGTTCGAGCTCGAGCGTCCGGCCAATGAGCGGGTCAATTCGACCTTCTGCCGCACGCGCAACGAGATTCGTGGCGTAGGCCTCGAGCGGATCGGAGCTGGGCGGCGCGGGAGCGTCTCCAACGGAAGGCACGACTGTCGGCTCGCTCTTGCCGCCGTGCGAAATGATCCGGAGCAACGTCAGCCGATCGACACCCTGCGCGCGCAGAAAGTACGCGGCGTGGCTCTCCTCTTCGCGCAGGATGAACACGAGCAGGCTGCCGCTGTCGACATGCTTCGCGCTCGACATCGACGCATGCATGACCGCCTGCTGAATTACGCGGTCGAATCCAATCGTCGGTTCCGGCTCCACCGCCGTCGAGGCCGGCACGGGAGTAAACGCCTTCGCGAGCACTTCTTCGAGCTGCCGCTTCAGCGCGGTCACGTCGGCGCCACAGGCCACCAGAATCCGGCGTGCCTGCGGTTCGTCCGCGATGGCGAGCAGCAAATGCTCGAGACCAAGGGTGTCATGCCGCAAGTCGGTCGCGAGCCGCATGGCGCGCTGAATCGTCTCCAGCGTTTCCGGCGCAAACGGAACGGGGCTCTGGCTCATTCGGATTCCATCGTCACCAACAGCGGGAACTCGTGTTCCTCCGCGACCTGCTTGGTCGTCTTCACCTTCGTCTGGGCGACGTCATGGGTATAGACGCCCGCGATACCCATTCCGGTCCGGTGGACGCTCATCATGATGTCGAACGCCTCGAGCGTCCCCTTGTGAAAGATCGTTTCCAGCACCCAGATCACGAAGTCCTGCGTCGTGTAGTCGTCGTTGTGCAGCAGGACACGCCAGAGTCGTGGGTGCTCGACCTGCCGGTCGGTGTCCGGCTCAATCAGGGTCGACTCGTCCGGACGTGCGCCGATCGAACTCAAAACTGAGAACTCACCACAGACAACTGACTACTATTCTATAAGTCGAACCGCCACGGCGCAGGCACCACCGGCTGCTGTACCAAGTATCGGACTTCGGCCAGAAAATCCGTCCGCGGGACATCGCGGGCACCGAGTGACGCCAGATGCGGTGTCGACATCTGGCAATCGATCAACGGCATCCTCCAACGCTCGAGCTGACGGGCCAGGGTGACCAGTGTGACCTTCGACGCGTCGGTGACCCGCGTGAACATCGATTCGCCGAAGAACATCCGCCCGAGCGCAACGCCGTAGAGACCACCGACCAGAGTGTCACCCTCCCACGCCTCGACTGAGTGCGCATGACCAAGCTCGGCTAAACGCACATAGGCCTCCTCCATTGCCTGCGTAATCCAGGTGCCCTCATTGTCGCGCCGCGCAGCCGCGCATCCTTTGATGACTTCACGGAATGCCTGGTCGAACGTGAGGCGAAATCGATTGGCTCTGATGACCTTATTGAGAGAGCGCGAGACGTGGACCTCGTTCGTGTAGAGCACCATACGCGGGTCCGGGCTCCACCAGAGAATGGGGTCCTCGTCGCCAAACCAGGGGAACACCCCTTCCCGATATGCCGCGAGCAGACGCTCGGGCGTCAAATCGCCGCCCGCCGCAAGAAGGCCGTTCGGCACCTGCAGCGCCAAGTCGACCGGCGGGAAGGGATCGTCAGGTGAAAGAAACGGAATCACCGGAATGCAGAATACAACCATGCCCCCTGTCACACGCTTCGCGCCGTCGCCGACGGGCTACCTTCACCTGGGCCACGTGGTGAATGCGATCTACGTGTGGGGGCTGGCCCGTGCCGCCGGAGGACGCGTGCTGCTGCGAATCGAGGATCACGATCGCATCCGCAGCCGACCGACGTTCGAGGCGGCAATCCTCGACGACCTGTCCTGGCTCGGGTTCATTCCGGACGAGGGGCTCGTCCCCCTTCGCCGGCAGAGCGACAACGGACCCGCGTACGCCCGCGCCCTCGCGAGACTGGCCGCCACGCATGGCGTCTACGCATGCGACTGCTCGCGAACGCAGATCGCCCGCGCGCGCCGCCTGACGGCTTCGGCGGGGCAAGGGGCGGAGTGGTATCCGGGGACGTGTCGTCGCAGACGCCTCCAGCCCGGCGACGATGTGCCGCTCGGCGTCGGCATCCGCGTCCAGCTGGATAACGCGGAAGAACGCTTCGTTGATGGCGCGGTTGGCGAAGTCCTGCAAACCCCCGCAGAACAGTGCGGTGACCTGCTCCTCAAGGATCGCGATGGCAACTGGACGTATCAGTTCGCGGTGACCGTAGACGACATCGACGACAGGGTGGACTTCGTGGTCCGCGGCCTCGATCTGCTGTCGTCCACGGGACGGCAGATCACGCTCGCACGCATGCTCGGTCGGACCAACCCGCCACACTTCTTTCACCACCCGCTGATCGTCAAGCCCGATGGCGAGAAACTGAGTAAGGCGAGCGGCGACACGGGCGTACGCGAGCTGCGCCAGGGAGGGATGGATGCGGCGGCGGTCATTGGGCTGGCCGCCGCAACGGTCGGGCTCGTCGAGCGTGGCGCGAATGTCCCTGCTGATGTCGTCGCCGGGTTATTCGCCGACTCCGTCCGAGGACGGTGACGACGAAAGCCGAAAGGAATTACGAGAAAACTCTGCGCGTTTCCGGACTCGGCCGTGGCCCTGTTCGTGCTTAACTGAAGTGAATCACAGTTCGCCCTGACGACGCATGTACAGGCCGTCGGGGCTTCGGGCGAGGAAACCATCTTTGGCAAGCCGTTCGAGTACCCAGCCGGTCGCCGGCTCCGGCAACCCCAGAAGGGCGCCGGCCTGCGTCTGCGTCAGCCGCAACCCGGGCATTTCAGCGAATTCTCCGCGGACGCGGGTCAAAGTTGATTGCCACAAAGGATCAGATAATCGACGGGGGCTTCGCGGCTGCCATTGATGCGGAAGATTCATTCAATCCACTCTTCTTCAAAGCCCGTGCCCCGAACGCGGTCAATGGCGGCAAATTGCAATCACGGGGAATAGCTTATGCAGTTCGCGATGTTCTTCGATGTGAGGGACCGATGACTTTCCGATCCGTTGTAATCCTCCTCGCCGTGATGATCTGCGGGAGCGCCGCGACCGCGCAGGCCCAGTACTTCGGGCAGAACAAGGTTCAGTACGAGAAGTTCAACTTCAAGGTCAAGGCGACAGAGCACTTCGACATCTACTACTACCCGGAGGAGCAGCAGGCCGTTGAGCTCGCCGCGCGAATGGCGGAGCGATGGTACGCGCGTCTCTCGCGGGTGCTGCGGCACGACCTCAGCTCGCGTCAGCCGATCATCCTCTACGCCGCCCATCCGCACTTCCAGCAGACGAATGCCCTCGAAGGCTCGATCGATGAGGGCACGGGCGGAGTCACCGAGATGTTCAAGCGCCGCGTGATTCTGCCCTTCGCGGGCGGTCTCGCGGAAACGGATCACGTGCTTGGACACGAGCTGGTGCACGCGTTCCAGTACGACATTGCCGCCCAGGAGGACACCGAAGGACGTCCCGCGGGACCGGGCGTGCTGAGCCTGCCGCTGTGGTTCATCGAGGGCATGGCCGAGTACCTCTCGCTCGGGCCGGTGGACGCGAATACCGCGATGTGGGTGCGCGACGCGAGTTCGCGCGAGAAGATGCCGAGCATCAAGAAGCTCAGCGATCCTGATTTCTTCCCGTACCGCTACGGACATGCGTTCTGGGCATATGTGGCCGGCCGCTGGGGCGACTCCGCCGTCGGCGATATGCTGCGCGCAACCGGTCCGAGTGGCGACATCAAGGCCGCGCTCACCGAGGTCCTCGGAACCGATGAAGAGACGCTGACCAAGGACTGGCACGCCGAAACGCAGAAAACGTACGCGTCACTCTTCGAGAGCACGAGGAAACCGGAGACGTTCGCACGGACGCTCGAGAACGAAAAAACCAGCGGTGGCAACCTGAACCTGGCGCCGGCCCTCAGTCCCGATGGCAAGCGGATGGTCTTTCTGTCGGAACGGTCGCGTCTGTCGATCGACATGTACCTCGCGGACGTCGAGAGCGGCAAAGTCATCCGTCAGCTGACGAAGACCGCCGCCGACCCGCACTTCGACAGCCTCGAATTTCTTGCGTCCGCCGGCGACTGGGCGCCCGACAACAAGCGGTTCGTCTTCTCCGCGTTGAGCAAGGGGCAGCCCGTGCTGACGATCATGGATGTGGACAGCGGCAAACGACTGCTCGAGCAGGAATTTCCCGACATCGGTGAGATCTACAACCCGGCCTGGTCGCCGAACGGCCAGCAGATCGCCTTCTCCGGCCTCAAGGGCGGCCTCCTCGATCTGTTCGTCTACGACATCACTACGCGGGCGCTCACCCAGATCACGAACGATCCGTTTGCGGACAGCGACCCGGAATGGTCGCCTGACGGCAGCCAGCTCGCCTGGGTCACCGACCGGTTCTCCTCGGACATGACCGTCATGCGGTTCGGCAACTACCGGATCGGTTTGATGGACGTCGCCACCCGGCAGATCCGGCAATTGGCCGGATTCGCGAATGGCCGCAACACGAACCCTGAGTTCACGTCCGATGGCCGCGCGATCTTCTTCATCGCGACGCCCGACGGCATTCCCAACGTGTATCGGACCGAACTGGCATCCGGACGGACGACGCGGATCACGAACGTACTGTCGGGCGTGAGTGGTATTACTCCGCTGACGCCGGCGCTCTCCGTCGCGGCGGCCGCACCAACCGTCGTCTTCTCAGTCTTCGAAGCCGACCACTACAACCTGTACGCGATGACCGACAAGGACACCGGAACCGCAGCGGCGACGGTACTCAATCCGGTCGATGCGTCGGTGCTCCCGCCGGTAACACGCAGGCAAAACGAAATAGATGTGCTGACGATGCTGCAGACACCCGCTGCCGGACTGCCCGCAGCGCAGCAGTACCCGGACAAGGACTACGACGCGAAGCTGGGGCTCGACATGGTGGCCCAGCCGACAGTCGGTGTGGGCGTCGATCGCTGGGGAGCGTATGCCGGCGGCGGCATCAGCTTTATCTGGAGTGATGTGCTCGGGAACCATCAACTCGGCACGACAGTCCAGCTCACGAACCGATTCGAGGACATTGGCGGCGCCGTGACGTACCTGAACCGCACCCACCGATGGAATTGGGGCGTCATCGGGGAGCAGACACCGTTCGGCTTTTCCCAGTTTCAGCAGACACTCGCCAACGATCCGAATTTCGGGCCCTCGATCGTGCAGCAGGAGCTCAGAATCCGTCAGATCAACCAGGCCGTGAGCGGTATCACTCAGTATCCGTTCAGTCGCGCTCAGCGGCTCGAGCTGTCGGGTGGCGTTCGACGTATCAGCTTCAGTCAACAGTTACGGTCGGACTATTTCAACTTTTTCAGCGGCCAGTTCCTCGGCAGCACAAAGGAAAAGCTGGACAGCCCCGACGCGCTGAACCTCGGCGAAGCAAGCGCGGCGCTGGTCTGGGACACCTCGGTCTTCGGTGCGACCAGCCCGATCGTCGGTCAGCGATATCGTTTCGAGCTCTCGGAGTCGGCGGGGTCGCTGCAGTACACGGGTGCGCTGCTCGACTACCGGAAATACTTCATGGCACGGCCATTTACGCTGGCACTGCGCGGGATGCACTACGGCCGCTATGGTCGCGACGGTGAGGATCCTCGCATGTCCCCGCTTTACCTCGGGTACGCGAGCCTTGTCCGCGGCTATGAGAGCAGCTCGTTCACGTCGGCGGAATGCGAGGTCACAGCGGCGTCGACATGCGCGCAATTCGATCGGCTGATTGGCAGCCGGATGCTGGTGTCGAACGTCGAGTTGCGCGCGCCGCTCCTCGGACTGTTCCGGCCAAGCGCGATGTATGGCGGCGTGCCCGTCGAAGTCGGTGTGTTTGCCGATGCCGGCGTCGCGTGGGACAGCGTGACAAAGCCGACGTTTGCCGGCGGCGATCGTGACTGGGCGAAAAGCGTCGGCGCGACGGTTCGCTTCAACGCGTTTGGATTCGCCGTTGGTGAGGTGGATTACGTGAGGCCGCTGGACCGGCCGGGCCGCGGCTGGATGTGGCAGTTCAACTTCATTCCTGGATTCTAGGCCAGAGGGCCAAGGCCTAAGGCCGAAAGCCTTAGGCCTTGGGCCCGTTACTGCAGCGCAGCGTCGACCGTTAAGTAATCTTCGACGCGCTGGACTCCTGCCGCCGACCGCGCCAGCAGCAACGCCTGTTGACGCTCGGTCTCGCTACCGACCGACCCTTTCAACGTGACGACGCCATTGGCCACCTGGACGTCGATGTTGCGCGCCTTGATCGCAGGATCCATGAAGTACTTCGCCTGGATCATCGTCATCGTCGTTGAATCCGAGGCCCCGGGCGCAGGCGCGAGACCGCTGGTCGCGACAGGCTCGGGCAAAGACGTCGCCGCCGCGCTGTCGAATGACTCGTGAGCCGGCCGCCCCACAAGCAACTGATGGTCGTCGATCTGCTTCACACCGTCTGTGTTCCGGGTGATCTCCAGCACCTGCCTGCGCGCATCATCGCTTTCCACGAAACCCTTCAGGGTCACGACGCCGTCGCGGCTCCCGACATTGATATAGCGGGACTTGATGTCGTCGTCAGCGAAGAACTGCGCCTGAATCTTGCTGGTCAGCCAGCTGTCGGCCAGCTTCTCGCCGGCCTGCGTCGCGGCACTCTTTGCCTGGTTCGCGGCACTCTTCATCTGCTCTTTTGCATGCTCTGCGTCGCGGCTGGTCTCGGCGCGGTTGCACGCGGCGACCGAGGCCAGCGCCAGCACGACTGTGGCTGCAAACACTCGAGGTATCTTCATGAGCGGCACTCCCTGTGGATTGACGTGCAAGACGCGTACACAGGACTCTCAGCCGGGGTTTCCGTTCTGGGATAGAATCTGAGCCGCCCACGCTAACGAGGAAACCTTGGCTGTCCGTCTGTTCATCGGGAACCTTCCCTACGGGGCCAGCGAAGCTGACCTTCGCGCCCACTTCGCGGCCGTCGCCGAACCTTCCCACGTCGTCATGCCGGTGGATCGTGAGACCGGACGTCCGCGCGGCTTCGCGTTCGTGGAGTTCGTCGATCGCGAAAAAGCGGAAGAAGTCATCAAGCGCTTCGATGCCCAGCCATTCCAGGGACGCAACCTGGCAGTGAGCGAGGCGCGGGCGCGCGAGGATCGTCCACCGCGTCCGCCGGGCCAGGGATTCGGACCGCGTCCCGGTGGCGGGAGCGGGTTCGGTGGGCCACGTCCCGGTGGCGGCAGCAGTTTTGGGGGACCACGGCCCGGCGGTGGCTTCGGCGGTCCTCGACCCGGCGGAGGCGGTTTCGGTGGTCCCCGTCCCGGCGGCGGCCCGATGGGTCCCGGCGGCCGGGACCGCACCGCGAACTTCGGTCCCCCGGCGCCGCCCAAGCGCCTGCGCGGAAAGAAGGGCGGCGCGAACCAGGAGCACAAACCGCGGGGTCCGATCAAGGAACGCAGCGGCGGTCGCATCTACGCGGTTGACGATCTGGACGACGACAGCTCGGTCGATATCGACGATATCGCGACCAGCGCAAAGGACGGCGTCGAGGTTGATGCGCCCGAGGCTCCCGACACGCCGGACATGCCGGACATGGCCGACACGCCGGACGACGATAACGAGTCGTAGCCTTCCTCAAACGTAGAGGCCGACCTTGAGGTCGGCCTGCAGGCTGTGGCTCGATCTATCCCCTATCTCATCTCGATCGTCGCGCTCTGCGTCGGCCTCGGCCTGTTCGCAGTCACGCTCGTCTACATCAATCTCGAAGAAACCCTTGCCAGCGCCAGGCAGCTCGGGCTGGCGCTGCCGATCATTCTGCTGCCCAGCGCGGTGTGGCAGCTGCTTCGCACCTGGGGCTGGGCGATTTCGTTTCCTGACGCCGCGCGACCGGCGTTCGGACGGCTGTTCCGCGTGCGTCTGGCCGCCGACGCCATCAGCTTCTTCACAGTCCGGGGCGTTGCCGGTGAGCCGCTGAAAGTGCTGCTCCTGATGGATCGCTGCCCGCCACAGATCACCACCGCGTCCATCGCCCTCGAGCGCCTGGCCGTGGCGATCATGAGCATCGTCGTCGCCGGGCTGATCTCGTTCTTCGCCGTGACGCGGCTCTCGCTGCCACAGTGGTGGCACACGCTGTTCGGCGCGATCGTCGTCGTCGCGCTCCTGCTGCTGCCGTTTCTCGCCTTCGTCGCCCGTCGCCGCTCTGGCGACTACCTCGGGCGTCTGGTGGCCGCCTTCGATCGTCTGACAGGCCGCCGGCTCGGCACACGCCGTGTGGTGAAGTTCGTCCTCGAGGTCGAGGACGTACTGCTCGATCTGGTACGCGGCGACCGTCGCAGGCTCGTCATCCTGGTCTGGATGCCGATCGTGTCATACGCGGTGATGGCGACCGAAGTCTGGATTGTCTTCTGGGCAATCGGTCAGCCGATAGGGCTCGTGGAGGGGCTGACAATCGAAACGTTTGCCCGTGTCGGCAGTATCGTGGCGGCTGCGATTCCCGCGAACATCGGCGCGCTCGAGGCATCGAACGCCGCCGTGGTCGCGATGCTGGGACTGACTGGTGGCGGATCGCTGGCGCTGGCACGCCGGATTCGGGCACTGATCTGGGCGATGGTCGGCCTGGCGCTCTATCCAAGGCCGCGACGTCCTGTTCGTTGAGCCGTTAGTGTCTTTTGTAGTCGAACCACTCAACTGCGAAGTCGATATTCAGTTTTCGCAGCGCGAGCAGCGCTCGGCCGTCGCCCTTGAACTTGACGGAAGTTGGCAGCCAGAGGTGGTCGTCGATCCGCTCGCGTGTCAGCGTGACGACGGAGCCCTTGCGCACTTTGGCCAGGAGGCCAAACCCGTACGACAGGTCTTCGATCGCCGTTGCCTCAACCCGGGTCACTTCGCGGGCGGCCTCGTCCACCCAGATCGAGCCGCTGAACATCTTCGCCAGCTTCCCTTCACGGGTCTGCGGGTTGGCGTCGCGCCGCGGGGTGAATCGAACGAGGATGGTCTGGCGGCCGTTGAGAAGTTCGCGACGCACGATTGAAAACTGCAATGTCGCAACGGTGTCGTCGACGGCCGATGGTCCGCCAGTCCGGACCTGGCGCTCCTTCTTCTCAGCTTTGCCGTCCTCGACTACCCTGCCGTTTCTCTCCAACAGGGTCCGGAAGGTGATGGACGGAGATGGGCCAGGCGTCACGGCATAGAGGACAACATCGCCAGTACCGAGATGGCCGAACGGGTTGGTGTGCAGTTCGGTGCGACGTTCCTTGTATCCATAGCGAACCTGTTCGCGATTGGCGCGCGCCATGTTCTCGCGAACCTCTGAAAAGAACGGCTCCTGATCCGGCAACGGGCCGTCCTGCGAACCCGTCGTCAGAAAGGCTGCCGGCGAGAGGAGGAAAAAGAGAACGACGAGGACACGTCTGTCCCCGCCGTGGCTCCCCTCCCTCCTCTGGACCATCAGTTTGCGAAGCAGTAGAAGTAGCCGTTGCCGCCCGTGCCGATGAGATTCTGCTGGGAGCAGCCCTTCGAGCTGTGCGCGTTGTTCCATGACGTGGGTGCAGCGCCTCCGCCCTGACGATTCACATGCCCGACATTTGCCCCGCCGGCGTCGGCGCTCGTCCAGTTTCCGCACGGTGCGTCACCGGTCTGCAAGGTTCCGTCCGCCTGCGAGCCAGTGAGGATGTCGTGCTGATTCCCCGGAACTGGCGCCCCCTTCTCGGAGAGTGCCGTGTCGCCGTTCAGGTTGTTCGCGTCGGAGTGCAGATCGGCGACGCTCTTCGCCACCACCACACCCTTGACGTTCGTCCACGGTCCCTTGCCAATGCGATCTTTCGCGTTGACTGCGGGCTGCCCGTTGGCCGCTGCTGCACTGAGATACGCACGCCAGGTCCGATTCCCGGCGCCCGCCGCAGCGGCGAGCGTCTGACAGTGCTTATCAGCGCCGGCGAGGCCGCCCAGATTCGCCCCGTTGCCCGGTCCAGCACTGGTCACGAAGAACGTCATCTGATTCTGCTGCGCGGAAACGCCCAGCGAGGCCGCGACCGCAAACACGCCCACGCCGATCACGCCCGAAATCCACTTCATCATCGCCACTCCTTTTCCTGGGCCTCAGGCCTTCGGCCTTCGGCCCCGCAAGTGCGCGGATCATACCTGACGCGTATAATCCGTTCCCCGTGGCGCGCCTTCACCTGTTGGCCGGATTGCTGGCTGCCCTCCTGCTGTCGGCGCTCGTTCTGGCAGCGGGCGCGCAGCAACCGGCACCCCCTTCGCCATCGGCGGATGCGACGGTCGCCGGCGAGCTGGTCATCGAGCCGGCGACGCTCATCAACCTCGGCTTTGAGTGGTTCATACAAGGTGATGCGAACCGCAATGCGGTGGTCGACCTGTCATTCAGGAAAGCTGGAGAGGCCTCCTGGCACGCGGCACTGCCATTACTGCGCCTGCAGGGCGAGCGGGTCTATGCGGAATCGCGCGTCGATGTGATTGCGCCGAACATGTTCGCCGGCAGCGTGCTCGATCTGGAGCCGGGCACCGCGTATGAGGTTCAGCTGGTGCTGACCGACCGGGACGGTGTGCAGGGTGAGTCTCGCCGAATCGTCTCGGTGCGCACCCGTTCCGAACCGGTGCCCTATAAGGGCGGCCGCACGTTCCACGTCTATCCGCACGGCTTCACAGGGACGAAGATCGAACCCTCGTTCGAAGGACTGATGTGCGCGTACAACGAGTGGTGCGCCGGCACCGATTGGGCGACATCCGGGCGCCCGCGCGTGCGCCCGGGCGACACGATCCTCGTGCACGCCGGTGTCTACAAGTACAACCGCTACGAGTACACCAACGACGCGTCGGTCAACCGCACGGTGCCGCTTGACGGTACCTACTACCTGACCGCGGACGGCACGCCGGACATGCCGATCGCGATCGTGGCTGCTGGAGACGGCGAGGTGATTTTCGACGGCAACGGCAACTTCGCGCTCTTCGACGTTCGCGCCGCGGACTACACCTATTTCGAGGGCATCACGTTCCGCAACGCCGAGATCGGGATTCTCGCCGGCACGCAGTTTCTCCTCGGCTCGAAAGGGTTGACCGTCAAGCGAAGTCGGATGGAGAACGTCGGGGCGGGAGTCTTCAGCAACTACTCAGGATCGAGTGGTTTCTATATCGCCGACAACACATTCATCGGGCGCAACGACCCAAAGCATCTGATCGGGTGGGCCGGTGACATGTGGACGAAGTTCCGCGGCGTGGAGGGCCAGATCTTTCCGCCGGCGATGTCGTCATATGTCGCCGTCAAACTGTACGGGCCCGGCCACATCGTCGCCTACAACTACATCGCCGACTTCCATGACGGGATCAACGTCGAAACCTACGGCAACCCCGATGGCTCCGTTGCGTCAGGTCCAGGCATCGTTGACGGGCCGAAGTATCCGACGCGCGATGCCTGGGATCGGCGTCCGGTCGCAATCGATTTCTACGGCAACTACATCACCAACAGCCACGACAATCCGATCGAAGCCGACGGCAGCATGCACAACATCCGCATCATGCGGAATATGTTCATCAACCATGCCTCGCATGCGTTCTGTAATCAGCCGACGCTCGGGGGCCCCGTTTACTGGATTCGCAACATCGCGTATCACCTGCCGGCCGGCTCGACGCGGCTGACCAACGGCGCGGCTGGCGTGCTCTTCTACAACAACACCGTGTTGTCGGAAACGGCCGCGGCGGCGACATCGAACAGTCATTGGCGTAACAACCTCTTCCTTGGCGAGAATGCGCTCCCCACGCTCTTTGCGGTGACGACGTTCACGAACTACACCTCGTCGGATTACAACGGCTTCCGTCCGAATCCGGGTGCGGCGACGTCGTTCGAATGGAACTCACCGCCGGCATCGACGCTTGCCGACTTCACCGGACCGGGGCACAATGCGCGCCTCGACACTCGCCGCTTCGCGACGCTGGCCGAGTACGCGAACGCGACGGGACAGGACGCGCATAGCGTGCTCGTCGATTACGACGTATTCGTGAAAGTGCCGAAGCTGGACGCGCAGGATTCAGCGACGGTGCAGCGGCTGTACGACGCGCGAGATATCGATTTCCGTCTACGCGCCGGCTCGGCGGCTGTCGACCACGGGGTGATGCTGCCAACCATCACCGACGGCTTCAACGGACGCGCCCCGGATCTGGGTGCGCTGGAAGCCGGCGCGGCCGTGCCGACGTACGGGCCACGACCGAAGCCGGCTCGGTAACCGAACCATCTCGGGGGGGCGGAGGGCACAGATGTCCGCAGAGTGGGAGTTCCTGATCACGCTCAACGAGCAGCACCGTCCGCTCCGTGATCCACTCGAGATTCAGGAAGTCGCCCTTCGGCTCATCGGTGAACATCTCCACGCCAGCCGAGTCAATTTTGCCTATATCGACGGTGACGATTTCGCGATCAGTCGCGCGTACGCGGCTGACGTTCCGCCTTTTTCCGGGCGAGCTCCGCTCGATCGCGTCGGCCGTGCGGGCGTCGACGCCTGCCGCCGGGGCGAGACGCTCGTCGTCAGCGATGTCAACACGGACCCGCGAATCGCACCCGGAGAACGCGACCAGCTCCTTGCGCAGCAGACCGTGTCGTTTGTCTGCGTGCCGCTGATCAAGGACGGCCAGTGGCTCGCCGCCTTCGAGATCGAAACCACCGCGCCTCGCCTGTGGACCCCCGAACAGCTGGCGCTCATCGAGTTGACCGCCACTCGCACCTGGGGCGTTGGTGAGCGCGCGCGTGCAGAAGAGGCGCTCGGACGAACCGAGAATCGCCAGGCGTTCTTGCGGCGGCTCAACGAAGCGATCCAGCCGCTCGGCGATCCGGCCAGCATCATCAAGGAAACAGGCAGGCTGATCGGTTCCTATCTCCGGGTCAACCGGGCCATTCACCTTCAGATTGAGGATGAAGACTCAGTCGTGATCGAAGGATATCTGGACGGGGTGGACCCCATGCCGCCACGCCTGCAATGGCGTCTGATGGGCGACAGCCGTAGGGACAACATTCAGGAGGGCGCGACGCTGTCGATCAACGACACATCGACCGACGCGCACACGCCGGAAGAGCGCCGGATGCTGCGGGCCGCAGACATCGGCGCCTACATCTGCCCGGTGCTCGTCAGGGACGGTCGTTTCCTTGCCTGTTTCGCTATTCATAGCCGTCTGCCGCGCGTCTGGCGGCCCGACGAAATCGCGCTCGTCCAGGAAGTCGCAGAGCGCATGTGGGCGACGCTCGAGCATCGCAACGCCGAAGCGGCGTTGCGGGCAAAGGAAGAGCGGCTGGCCTTTCTCCTTCAGCTGAACGACGCGCTGCGCCCGTTGAGCGACCCGACCGCCGTGCAACAGACGGCCGCCCGGCTGCTCGGGGAGCATCTCGGAGCCGGACGCGTCGGTTATCTGGAGGTGGAGGGCTCGGAGTACGTCATCCGCTGCGAATACACGCATGGTGTGCCGGCACTCGCCGAGCGAGGATTGCTCGCAACGTTCGACGGCGCTCTGCACGACGCCTATAGCCGCGGCGAAACAGTCGTCGTGACCGACATCCATGCGGATCCACGGCTCACCGAGTCAGAGCGCGCCGCGATGGCCGGCAGGCAGATGATCTCATTCGTCGGCGTGACGCTGATCAAGGGCACCCGGGTGGTCGCGGCCTTCACCGCCAGCCACCCGACAGCACGCGACTGGTCCGCCGCGGACATCGCACTGGTTCGTGACGTCGCCGAACGCACCTGGGAGGCCGCTGAACGCACGCGCGCCGAAGCCGCGGTGCGCGAGCAGGAACACCGCCTGCGGCTTGCGCTGGAAGCATCGGCAGGAGGTTCATGGTCCTGGAACGCCGTCACCAATGAGGTGTATTGGGACGAGCGGTTCCGCGCCCTCTACGGCTTCGCGCCCGACGCACCCGCGAATGCGGAGGCCTGGATACCGCGCGTGCATGACGACGATCGTCCGCACGCGCTTGCCCTGCTCAACGACATCCTGACCTCGAAGACCCAGGACTCCTGGGAAAACACGTTCCGGATCGTTCGTCGCGACGGGACGATCGGCTGGATCCAGAGCCGCGGACGCGCCGAGCGCGATGCCGAAGGCAAGATCACACGGCTGACCGGGCTCGACCTCGACTTCAGCGAGCACCGCATGCGAGAAGAGGCGCTGCAGGCGGGACGCGATGAAGCCCACGACCGCGAATTGCGGCTCCTGCTGGAAACCGCGACACAGGGGATCGTCTCGATCGATGCGCAAGGCAGAATCGTGACGGCCAATCGCGCGCTCGAAGCCATGTTCGGCTGGACGCAGGGTGAACTGCTCGGCGAACCGATCGAGCGGCTCGTGCCGGCCCCGCTGCGCAGCATCCACATCCAGCATCGGACCGATTATTTTTCGGCCCCTCACGCGCGTCTGATGGAGGGTCTTCGACTCATCGGCGAACGGAAGGACGGTTCAACGTTTCCGATCGAAGTCAACTTGAACCACATCCCCACCGCTGCCGGCGGTCGGGCGATCGCGTTCGTGACAGACATCACTGAGCGCGTGCGCGCGGCGTCGGCGCTTCAGCGCCGGACCACCGAACTGGAGCAACGCACGACGCAATTGAGTCGGATGGCGTGGGACCTGACGCTCGCTGAACACCACGCGCGGGAACAGATCGCCAGGACGTTGCACGACGGACTCCAGCAACTGCTCGTCATCGTGGCGTTGAACCTCGATCAGCAGTTGAAGCGGGAGAGCGAATGGGGCGCTCCGCCAAGCGAGCTGCTGGCCGAGGCGAAAGAGAATCTCGATCAGGCGATGAACGCGGCGCGTTCCCTGAACGTCGAGTTGTTTCCGGCCGTCCTGCAGCGCTCGGGCCTGCCCGCGGCGTTGTCGTGGCTGGCAAACTGGACGCGCGATAAGTACAAGCTGAATGTCGACGTGGTCGCTGATCCGATGGCGGATACGCCGCGGAAGGACGTGCGGACGCTTCTGTTCGAATCCACCAGGGAACTGCTCTTCAACGCAGTGAAACACGCGCGCGCGGCACACGTAACGCTGACACTGGAGCTCGATGCCGACGATCACATCTCCATCACCGTCACGGACGACGGCGTGGGGTTCGAACCATCGCGCCTGGACGACCGATCGAAGTCCGTACAGGTCGGATGGGGCCTCTTCAGCATTCGCGAACGCCTGACGCTGCTCGGCGGCCAACTGGACATCGACAGCACGTCCGGGCGCGGCAGCCGGGTCCGCCTGATCGCGCCGCGCCGTGCTGCACTCCGCCCGGCGAGTCACGTGATTGAGCTGATCCCGTCAGAGTCCCCGGACGCCTCGACGCAGGCCGAGACGCACACGCCCGCAGAGGCACTGAAAATCCTCATCGTCGACGATCATGCTGCGGTCAGGAGCGCTGTGCGGAGAGCGCTGCAGGCGCGACCGCAGTTCTCCGTCGTCGGCGATGCCTCCAACGGTCTCGAGGCAATCGCCCATGCGCATACCTTGCACCCCGACGTCATCCTGATGGACGTCGTCATGCCGCTCATGGACGGCGTCGAGGCGACCGCACGCATTCACGCGGACCTTCCCGATATCGAGATTCTCGGGCTCTCGATGCTGGCACGAACCGACTCCGTCCACGCGATCGAGCAGGCAGGGGCTGCCGCCTATTTCGTGAAGGGCGTCGACACGCAGCGGCTGATCGACCATCTCCTGGTCCGGCATGCATCCCGGGGGATGCGACAGGCCGAGGTCTGAGTGCGCCCGGCTACACCTGCCTGAGCCGCTCGGCGGCGGCCTTCAGCGTGTCGTCCCGCTTCGCAAAGCAGAATCGGACGACCGGGCCTGGCTCCTCGTTCTCGTTGAGGAACGGCGATATCGGGATGGCGGCGACGCCATGCTCGCGGGTCAGGCGCTTCGCGAACTCCACGTCCGGCTCGTTGGTAATTGCGGAGTAATCCACGAGCTGAAAAAACGTGCCGCGACAGGCGAGCGGACGGAACCGGGAGTCCGCAATCAGCGACAGAAACAGGTCGCGCCGGCCCTGATAGAACGCCGTCACGTCGGCCGCCGAGAAATCGCGGCTCACCATGTCGGCATAGGCCATCTGCACCGCACCGTTCACGGCAAACGTCACCCACTGGTGAATACCCTGGATCTCTCTGGTCAGTCCCGGGGGTGCCGCACTGTAGCCGACCTTCCAGCCGGTCGTGTGATAGGTCTTGCCGAATGAGCTGATGACGATCGCCCGCTCGGCGATGTCGGCGTAGCGGGCAAGACTTTCGTGGCGCGTGCCGTCGAATGTGATGTGCTCGTAGACCTCGTCGCTGATGACCACCGCATCTGTCGTCTGCAGCACGCGGCGCAGCTCGGCGATGTCCTCTGGCGTCCACGTCATGCCCGTCGGGTTGTGCGGCGTGTTGATGACGATCGCACGCGTCCGGCTCGACACCTTCGCCCGTACATCGTCCCAGTCGATCCGGTAATCGGGAAATCGCAGTGTGACGTACCGCGGGATGCCGCCGCTGAGGATGACGGACGGTGTGTACGAGTCGTAGGCCGGCTGGAACAACAGCACTTCGTCACCGGGATGAACGAGCGCCGTCAGGGCGTTGAAGATGCCTTCGGTCGCCCCGGTCGTGATCGTGATCTCCGTCGCCGGATCGTAGCGGCGCCCATACAACCGTTCGATCTTCATCGCCAGCGCCTCGCGCAGCGCCAACACGCCCGGCATCGGCGCGTACTGGTTGTGCCCCTCGCGCATGTATCGCGCGACCGCGTCGATCAGCTCGGGCGCGCAGCTGTAGTCGGGAAAGCCCTGCGACAGATTGATGGCGCCGTGCTCGTTGGCCAGGCGCGTCATCACGGCGAAGATGCTCACGCCTCCGGACGGCAGCTTCGGCTGGATGTTCACGCTCGCACCCTTCGCACCCTTCGCACCTCTACTCCACCCACAGATTCGGCTTGAACGACACCAGCGGGTACTTGCGCCGGAGGTCGACGACGCGATCGTAATACCCCGCCTTGGGAATCGCACCGCTGACCAGCGCCTGCCGAAGGCGCCGCAGCTCATAGCGGTACAAGTCGTTCACGAAATCGAAGACGAGCTCAGGGGGCGTCTCAGAGGTGGGACGAACACCATGCAGGAGCAACTGCTCGAGCACGTCCGGGCGGTAACGGTACGCCATCAGGGCCGTGTGCCCAGGCGCATGGGTGCAGCCACACACGGCGGCTGTTTCACGAATCCGCGCGCTTCGGTGATTTCGGGTGGCGAGCCAGCCCGACTCCCCCACCACGACAGCAGCCGTTGATACTGAGTGCAGGCCAGGCGCGTGTCGCGTCGGCCTGCAGCCGCTTTCGCCGTCCCGAACAACACGTGCGGCGTATCCCCGATTTTCTGCGCAGCGGCGTCAAACGCGCGCCTCGCCTCGTCGTACAGATGCAGCTGCAGCCAGAAGTAGCCTGCCGCCTCATGCGCCGACAGCACCGGCAATGGCGGCTGCTTCGCCTCCAGCTGGAGTGACTCCATGCGAAGCATCTCCTCGATCAGGAGCGCCATCTCGGGACGCTCGTGCTGCGCCGCCGGAATCGAGGCGCGCAGCACCAACTGCATCGCACGGGCCCCTGGATCGGTCGCAGCGATCCGGTCGATCGACTCGATCGCCAGCTTTATGGGCAGCAGTGACGCAGCCGAACCGAACTTCGCGTCCGCCTCGCGTGCCGCAACGAGGCCGCGGAGGTAGGCTGCCGGCGCGGCTGCGGCAAGGCATCCGGCTCGCTCAGCAGTCGCATATGCGGCAGCCGCCCCGGCCAGATCGAACGCGTCCCCACGGCTGACGGCTTCAGTGATCAGACCTGCAGCGTCTCCGCGGCACGGTACGGCCTGCATCAGGGCTGTCTTCATCAGGATGGCGACAAGCAGGAATGCAGGCATCGAATGAAAATCGTACCCGATTGCGAATCTGCCAGCAGCAGACCGGGCAGGCTGCTCGATGCGTCAGTCGCCGCTGATGTGCACGCGAGCGCGGACCTCCCCGAGCACGATCTCGTCACCAGACTCGAGGCGAATGCCTCTCGAGCCGGCGGGCACAGTCACCGTGCGGCCTTTTCGGACCACGCTCGTGCCGTGGGCACTCCGATCGTCCCGAATCCGGTAGTCGCGGGATGCATCCACGAACTCAATGTGCGCATGCCGGCGCGACACGGAGTGATTGGAGCCGGCATCCAGAAACGCGATGTGATTCGTGCGCACGAGGCGACTCAGCGTGTCGCGGACTTCGGCACAGCGGCCGAGATTGACACGCGGCAGGGTGAACACGTACGTCGACTGCTCTGCGGTGCCGTTCACCACGGTGATGGTGAGTTCACGAGGCAACACGGCTTCCAGCGCCACAGGCTCTGGCGCGGCAGGCTGTGGCGCAGCCGGTGGCGCCCCGCGTGTAAAGTCGACGTGAAACTCCGATGCGCTCCATTCGGCGCCCGGTCGGGGCACATAAGCGATGGCGATCTGCACGTCACTGTCGCAACCGGCATCGCGCAGCCTGGCGGTGATTCGATCCTTCAGCGTCGGCTCACTCTCGAGCACCGCCGCAAAGCGGGCACGGTCGTCCTTCGATGGCGCCACGATCGCCACATGAATGCGGTTGAAGGGGAACACGTACCGGCCCCGCGCCGCCGGCTCCAGACGCGCGGCCACAACGTCAACGACGGACTGCGCCACTTCCAGCGGCTCTTGCGCGCCCGACCGTGACCACTCACGCGCGGCACGTTCGACCGCGCGCGTCATCCCCGCTTCGAGACGGCGAACTCTATGAAGGATATTCATTTGATCAGACCTCTCGACTCCGCGGCCGTGACAATCTCGCCCGCCGCCGGCGCAGCGATCGCGCCTCCGTAGCCGGCGTTCTCGACGAGCACGGCAAAGGCAATCTTCTGCTCAGCGTGTTCGTACGGTGCAAAGCCGACGAACCAGGCGTGCGACGAGGCGTTGTGGTTCTCGGCCGTGCCGGTCTTGCCGGCGATTCGCCCCGGATGTCCACTCAGGCTGCGACCCGTTCCCGACACCACCGCCTCGCGAAGCGAGGACGCCAGAAGCCTCGCGGCGTCAGCGGACAGGAACCTTTGCTCTGTGCCGGCGCGACTGGGCGATGCGGACCGAGCGAGCCGCGGCTCGCGCAGCATTCCGCCATTGGCAATGGCTGCTGCCACCCGCGCCATCCGCAGCGGTGTCGCGACCACATCGCCCTGGCCGTACCCGGCGTGCGGGAGCGTCTCGCGCAATCGATCCACGGAGTTGTCGCGCGCGACGGAGATACCCATCAGCGTTGCGGCATCAAGGAGCGGCCGCGGACCGAGCCGGACCGCAAGCTGGGCGAAATAGGCGTTGCACGACTGAACGATCGCGTCCCGCATTGCGATCGACCCATGTGGATGCTCATCCTGCTCGTCGTCCCGGACGACGCCGTAGCCAGGCACTTTCGCACCGACACGTCCCGGATCCTGACGTGTACACATGAACGTCCGATTCCAGCTCGCGGGGTCGAGGCGAAGGGCGGCAGCCGCCGTCACGAGCTTGAAGGTTGAGCCGGGTGCATAGAGACCGTACCTTGCCCGATCGAATACGGCCTGCGTGGCCGCTTCCTCTTCCTCACCCTCGCCAGACTCCTCTGCTCCCGGTAGCGGGTAGCTCACCGACGCCAGCAGATCGCCGGTCTCGGGATCCATGACGACCGCAGCAGCGCGGCCCGTCGCTGTCCTCGACGCATATTTCTCCAGGATTCGCGCAACCCGCGCCTGGAGCGGCGCATCGATCGTCAGCGTGATGTCCCTGGTGCCTTCGAGGAATCCAACGACCGCCGAGTTGCCGGGCTGGTGCCGATGCCGCAGGAGCGGAAGCAATGGGCGATAGTCGCGGCGGATCGTCGGAACGGATCGACCTGACGCATCGGTCACGGATACGACAGTGGCGCGATCGTCGAATCCACGCATCCGATCCTGCAGATCCCGCTCCACGTACGACGTGTTGCCGGCGCCCCAGTTGCGTCGCGTGACGACGTCGCCGAGGAGATGAAAGCCAGCCGGGCCCAACGGGTAGCATCGCGCAACGCCATCGGCGCATTCCGCGACATCCAATCCACGCTTCTTATAGTCGGCCACGGCGCGTCGTGCGAGGCCGGGGTTGCTCGTCGCGAGGACGAGCCCATTCCGGTCGTACACCGTACCTCGCGGGATCTGGCCCAGCACCTCGAGCAGCCGGGGGTTGTACTGGAAACGCCTGACACCATCGGCCTGCATTCCAAGATGGGGCTTCACGGCATAGCTATCCGCGCGAATGACCTGCACATTCGCCAGCACCGCGACCAGCACAATCGCCGCCACGGCAAGCGTTGATGCAAGTCCGCGAACACCTCGCTTGAACGGAGCCGCTGCCACCGGCGAGGGTGCGCTGCTCGCGATCGCAGACAGAATGCCCAGGGCGGCGAAGTTCGCGACCATCGCGGAGCCGCCAAAACTCACGAACGGAGTCACGACACCGGTCAGCGGCACGACGCCGAGCATCCCTGCCGCCATCAGCAGCACCGGGAAGACGAGGAACAGTGTGACGATCGTCGCCAGGAAGAACGCGTAATCGTTGGCCGCGCGGACGGCAATCCGAAACCCCCGCCAGGCGAGGATCGCGAAGGCCCCGCCCACGCACAGCACGCCGATGAATCCGAGCTCCTCGCCAATGGCGGCCAGCGGGAGATCCGTGAATCCCGCCGGCACAAACCGCGTATCGCCAAGGCCGATGCCGGTTCCGACGATGCCACCGCTCGACAGCGCCCAGATCGCCTGCGCGATCTGATCACCACCACGCGCCACGTTGTCCCACGCCGACTGCCACATGTTCACGCGCGCGGAGAGCGTGGACGAGATGTTCAGCACATAGCCGGCGTAGAACCCGGCGACCAGCACCGCCAATCCCGCCAGAGTCAGACCGATACCGTTTCTGGCAATCGCATAGATGGCGAGAAACACACACGACACGAACAGCGCGGGGCCGAGGTCTCTCTGCAGGAAGAAGAACAACAGCGCGGCGCCGACGCCGACGGTCACTGGCAGGACGTAATCGAACCGCGGTAAGTGAAGCCACGTCGGAAGGCGAACGTCCCGGACCAGCCGGCCGCGAATCTGACGCAACAGTTCCCACCGTCGCGCGAAGTAGCCGGCCAGGAACAACCCAAGCAGCAGTCTGATTGCCTCGACAGGCTGGATCGGCCCCAGATTCACCGTCGCATTGCTTCCGGCCGGACCGCTCCCGAACAGGAGCAGCAATACCGACAAGAACAGCGCACCGGCCAGCGGGACATACGTGAAGGCGGAGAGGACCGTTTTGCGGAAATCCAGCATGGAGACTGCCGCGAAGGCGACACAACCCGCAATCACACCCTGCGTGTAGCGCACGAACAACATCGTGTCGCGGAGCGGATCCGAGCGGCTCACCACGATGGCAAACCCAATGGCGGTCAGCAGGTGGGCGAGGCCGAGAAACACGTAATCGCCAGCGCCGCCGCGCACCCACCACAGCAGCGCCACCATCCAGATCACGAGAACATAGATGCCTGCCCACCAGAGCACCTGGTGTCTGAACGCGGCCGGAGTCCGAACCACCAGTCCGGGTTTTATCGCCGCGAGATCGTCAGGGGTCAACAGCGACACACGCGTCGGTCTCGCCGCGTGCTTCGCGGTCGCGTGTTCGACAGCCCGCTGGAGCCGCGCCTGGTACTCGGGCGACGGGCCGTGTTCAATGGCGTCGCCAGGTATGGTGGCACTCATGACGGCGCCCACATTCGGCACCTGGCTGCCGTCCTTGCGAAGCGAGAGTACGTAGGCGAGCACATTCGTGGCGGCAAACCGCCGATCGTCCGCCGACGGAAACGCCTTCTCGAGCGCGCGGTCGAGGGCCGCCGCTTCCGTGACTGTGTTCAGGTTGGCCGCCGACTCAGGCGACCAGGCAGTGGTACCTGCAGACTGCGTCCGTCCGGCGTACGACAGTCCGATGGCCAGAGCCGCAACGATGGACGTCATGCCGAGCAGAAGCAGATGCCCCAGCGGATGCCGCGGGCGCTCGATGTGGACCTGCCGGTCACGGTCCGCCGCACGGGTGAGCGTCGTGCTCATGGCTGTTCACTCTGCTGCGGATCGATGGCCCCTTCGCCAAGGCTCTGTTCCACTTCGACCAGCGCACGTTGTGTCCGTGCGACGTTTCCCGGGACCGGTCCGGTATTCGGGGCGCCGGCGTAGTGCGAGAGCGCCGATCGATACGCCTCGGCGGCGCGCGTGAGGTAATCCCGCTCCTGGGGGAGACTCTTCAGTTGCTTCGCCGTACGAACGAGCGAGTTGCCGCGAGAACGGTACCCGTCTGCGAGCAGTAGCGATTCGCGATCGCTCAGGACATAGCCAAGCTGCTCCGCCTTGCTCAACGCGTCCGCGCCGCGTTCCACGTCATCGAGCCCGACGATGAACGTGCGCGCCAGGCCGAGCAGGGGATCCTGCCAGTCCGAGCGCAACTCAGACGCCTCGCGGAAGGCGACCACGGCGTCGTTCAGCTCTTCCTGGCCTTCGTCGCCATCGCCTCTCGTCTTCTGTGCTTCCCCGTTGATTCGGTGGAGATGCCCCTCGCAGTAGCGAAGGTCGGCACGAAGTCTCCGGTCATCGCCTTCAAACGAGAGGGCGCGCTCGAGCGCCGCGCGCGCCGCCGTCCACTGCGCCTCGCGAACGGTTGGATTAGGCGTGCGGTAGTTTGCGATGACACGCTCGACCAGCACGAGAGTGCGGTCGCGAAGTGCCCCCTCGAGGACGCCCGTGCCGAACTGCAGCTGGCTGCGATCGCGCAGATTCGCGTACTGGCTCCACCCCGCGGGCAGTTTGTCGAAATCGTAGGTCGCCACCGAATGTGCAAGCTCTGCCGCTTCATTGCCAATCTGGAACTCATTGGCACCGAGACCAAGCGCGATCAGCAACAGCGCGGCCCGGAAGATGCGGTACGAGCGGCTCGGCGGCTTGCGCGGCGTCGCCTCCCTTGCCGGCTGCGCGACGGGCGCATTTTTCGGCGATCCCGCAGCCGCGGCGGCCGGTGCCGGCGACTTCCCCGCTGCCGCAGCGAGTGGTGGCATCGGAGGCAACGGCGGCGGCACTGTCCTGCGGGTTCGCTCTTCGTC
>DASROF010000183.1:0-44839 GCA_035647075.1 Vicinamibacterales bacterium
GTATATAGCCGTCCAGCCACGTCAATGCCCGCTCACCCCGGTCTCTGGCCCATTCCCTGATCGCTTGATCTGGCAAATCGTTCCTCGTCTATGCTTTAGCGGTCTTAAAGCGCGGCCGCGGGCCGCCGACAGACTTTACAGGAGAGAACACGCATGCACGCGCCCATCAAGTACTTCGAGAAGGGGCTGTCCATCGCCGCAAACGGCGCATGGGGCGTGTTCAACACGCTGAACAAGATCGGCCAGAACCCGGCCTTTACTCCGAAGTGGTCGGACAAGCCGCTGCAGAAGTCGTATCAGAAGACGAAGCCGCCGCTTGGCTGGCCACGCGAGACCGACTCGCTGTGCCCGGTCTGCACGCGCGAGGCGCGCCAGGAAATTCTCGACGGGAAGAAGGACGTGAGTGTCCTGCTGAACGAGAAGGTCGGCGAGATCAAGGCGACGATCCTCGAACGCGACGGCAAGATCCTGATGGTCAAGGACTGCCCCATTCACGGCCACTTCGAGGACGTGATGGCGATCGACCCGGTGTTCTTCAAGCACCTCGAAGAGTCGTTCCCCGGCCGTGACATCCGCGCACACAACGACGAGAAGCTGCATAACCACGGCTCCTCGACGGTGCTGCACGGGCGCGGCTCGGTGCTCACCGTTGACCTGACGAACCGCTGCAACATGATGTGCGACCCCTGCTTCATGGACGCGAATCAGGTCGGATTCGTCCACGAGCTCAGCTGGGAAGACATCAAGCAGATTCTCGACAACGCCATCACCATCAAGCCGCGCCGTCAGATGTCGGTGCAGTTCTCGGGCGGTGAGCCGACGATGTCGCCGTACTTCCTGGATGCGATCCGCTACTCGAGGAAGGTCGGCTACAACTCGGTGCAGGCGGCGACCAACGGCATCGAGTTCGCCAAGAGCCCCGAGTTCGCGAAGGCGGCGGCCGAAGCCGGCCTGCGCTACGCGTATCTGCAGTTCGACGGCATCGGCAACGCCGCCAACTCGCACCGCCGCGTCGGCAACCTGTTCGACGTCAAACTCCGCGCGATCGAGAACCTGCACAGCGCCGGCGTTGACATCGTCCCAGTCGTCACCATCGTCAACGGGGTCAACAACGAGCAGGTCGGCCGCATCATCGAGTTCGCGCTCGACAACCCGAAGCGGATTAACTTCCTGTCGTTCCAGCCGGTGTCGTTCACCGGCCGCGACGAGGAGGTCACCGTCGAGCGCCGCGAGGCGCAGCGCTACACGCTGTCGCATCTGGCGCACGACGTCAAGAACCAGACCGGCATCGGTGAGCCGATCCGCGACTGGTTCCCGATTTCGTTCATGTCCACCTTCACCGACTGGGCGGACGTCGTCCACGGACCGGATCGCGAGTTCGGC
Organism: Vicinamibacterales bacterium; assembly: GCA_035647075.1. Taxonomy (GTDB): domain Bacteria; phylum Acidobacteriota; class Vicinamibacteria; order Vicinamibacterales; family UBA2999; genus Gp6-AA40. Next base: position 1,384 of record DASROF010000183.1, read on the forward strand.
CAGCTGACGTGCGGCTGCCACCCGAACTGCGGCATCGGCATGGCGGTCATGATCGACAAGGAAACGAAGGAAGCGGTGCCGGTCACGGCGTTCCTCAATGCCGACCAGCTGGCCAGGGACGTTGCCAAGGTCAACGACGGAGCGCGCGGGAAGACGCTCTCGATCGTCGGCATGGCGCTCGCGCTGATGCGCAACTACGACCCGTTCAAGGCGCCGACGCACTTCCGCATCGTCGACCTGATGAAGAAGTTCGATAAGACCTTTGGCGCCACCGGCAAGGACTACGGTAAGGTCAGCGGCGATCGCACCAAGTCAGACATCGAGAAGCGCCGTTCCGATCGCTGGAACTTCCTCTTCATCGCCGGCATGTGGTTCCAGGATCTATTCAACTACGACTTCCGCCGCACGGAGATGTGCATCATCCCCTACGGCACGCAGCAGGGTGAGATCTCCTTCTGCGCCTACAACACGGGCATCGGCTGGCGGAACATCCTCGAGAAGATGCATATGACGGCCACGCTCACCAAGTGGTACGAAGAGCACGGTCGCCACGAGATCTTCGCCGGCAACAAGAGCGTGCCGCTGTCGAGCAACGAGCATACGCTGCAGCTCAACGCCGAAGCGGTGGCCGCCGGCGCGCAGACCGATCTCGACGATCTCGGCATCGCCAAGAACGCTCGCGAAGAGAAACTGCAGGCGCGCAAGAATGCGTCGATGACGCCGGAAGAGCTCAGAGCCCACAAGGAGATGGAGAAGCTCTATCGCCAGCAGGTGCTCAAGGAGCAGCCAACCCTCCAGATTCAGGGACTCGGCGGTGGCTCCAAGAAGAAGCAGTCCGTCCAGGAAGTGACGCACAAGGACGTCGTCTAGGCCTCAGGAATCAGGCCCAAGGGCTGGGCCAGGAATCAGGGCCAGGGAATCAGGAGGAGGCCGGCAGTCTTTGGATTGCCGGCCTTTTCTATTTCGTAGCTCCGCGTCCAACCGCAAACGCCATCGACCGCTGCGACTCTATGTCACGGTGAGCCGGCTTTCTTCTGAACGTATACTTCGCCGCATGAATACGCGGACCGTCCTCGTCCTTACCCTGACAGCGCTCTTCTTCGGCAGGCCGGTTGCCTCTTTCGGCCAGGACGCCGACGGCGCCACGCTTTACCAGCGGAACTGCGCGCAATGCCACGACGCGGGAATCAATCGCGCACCGCAGCGCGACGCGTTCCTCTCCATGACTCCCGAACGCGTGCTCGCCGCCATGGAAACCGGAGCGATGGTGACGATGGCGAATAACCGTACTGCTTCGGAACGCCGCGCTATCGCCGAGTTCCTCACTGGCAAGAAGTTCGGAACCGCCCTGAGCACGGCTCCCTCGACCGCGGCAATGTGCCGTGCGCAGAACCGGACGTTCGACCCGGCAAACGGGCCCCGATGGGCCGCGTGGGGATCCAATTCGAACAACACACGGTTCCAGGACGCTGCCGCCGCGCGTCTCACAGCCGCTGATGTTCCAAAGCTCAAGCTCAAATGGGCGTTCGCGTTCCCCGGCGATCTGCAGTCATACAGCCAGGCCACACTCGCCGGCGGACGGATCTTCGTCGGCAGCTGGGGCGGCAAGGTCTATTCGCTCGACGCCTCGTCAGGATGCGTGCACTGGTTCTTCGACGCCGGAGCCGGCGTGCGATCCGCGATTGCGATCGCGGATGTCGGTCCACGACACATGGCGGTCTTCGGTGACATGGCCGCCAACGTGGTCGCGCTCGACGCGGTCACCGGTCAACTGATCTGGCGCGCAAAGATCGATGAATTTCCGGTGGCCCGCGTCAGCGGCTCCCCCACGGTCTACAACGGGCGCGTGTACGTGGGCGTGGCTTCAGGCGAAGAAGGCGCCGCCGCGGTTCCAACCTATGAATGCTGCCGCTTCAGGGGAAGCATCGTCGCGCTCGACGCCGCGAGCGGCAAACAGATCTGGAAGACCTTCATGATTCCCGATGCGCCGAAGCCGACGAAGAAGAACGCGGTGGGTGCGCAGCTGTGGGGACCTTCAGGAGTGCCGGTCTGGGCGACTCCGGTCGTGGACACTCGCCGCAACGCCCTGTACGTGACAACCGGCAACAACTACTCCGACCCGACGACGACGCTCAGCGACGCGTTCGTGGCACTTGATCTCGCAAGTGGAAAGATTCTGTGGTCGCGCCAGATGACCGCCTCTGATGCCTATACTGCGGCCTGTCGTCTGCCAGACAAGACCAACTGCGCGGTCTCAAACGGGCCGGACCTCGACTTCGGCGCGTCACCAATCCTGGTGACACTGCAGAGTGGTCGCCGGATGCTGCTGGCCGGCCAGAAGTCCGGCGTCGTGCACGCGCTCGATCCGGACGCGGGCGGCGAGGTGCTCTGGCAGACACGCATCGGCCGCGGCGGCACGATGGGTGGCATCCAGTGGGGTTCCGCCACCGACGGCACGAACATCTACGTCGCCCTGTCGGACATCGGGCGAGTCATGCTCACCTACAGCACGAGCACCGACGCCGATCCCAAACAAGGCGGCGGTATGTTCGCGCTGCGGCTCTCTGACGGCGAGCGCGTCTGGTACACGCCGCCGCCGGGATGCGGCACACGACCGCGCTGCAGTCCTGCTCAATCCGCCGCTGTGTCCGCGCTTCCCGGTGTCGCGTTCTCGGGATCAGTGGATGGACACATGCGTGCGTACGCCACAGCCGACGGCGCGATCCTGTGGGACTTCGATTCGATCCGCGAGTATGAAACGGTCAACGGCGTCCCCGGACGCGGCGGATCCATTGACGGTCCAGGCCCGGTGATCGGCGGCGGGATGGTGTTCATCAATTCCGGGTATCCCACCGCCGGCGGCACGCCCGGAAACGTGCTTCTGGCTTTTTCTGTCGACGGAAAGTAGGCGTTCGTCCTATTTCACTGGCTCACACTTCGCAGCCACCATCTTCACCGACTCGACTTTGAGAGTCTTACCGGCAGCGGAGCCCGGCGAGGCGTCGCTTTCCTGGACCATGCCGACAACCTGAACCTGCTGGTTCAAGTGTTGAGTGATCAGCGAAGTATCGCCTTCGAGACGATAGCCGGTGAGCGCCAGCCCGGAAGTGCCGACGGCAGGCCGCTCTCGTCCAGCGTCGGCCGCCATCTTGGTGTTGTTCAGATAATAGGTTTTCGCCGACACGGCCGTGTCGGAGGCACGAGTCGCAGGACCTGACGCGGCCGCCGTCGCCATCGGCACATCCTGGATGCAGCCGGTCATCGTGACGCTTCCGGCTTTTGGCTGTGCCGAGGGAGCGGGTTCCGGCTTCTGGATGCCGGGAGGCGATGCCGCGTCCGTCGGCGGAGTGTTGCGAGGCGATGGATTCCCTTGAGCTCCGAGAACGGCCGTGGTCGCGAATGCAGCCGCAACGAATACACCTAGCCACTGTCTCGTCATCGAAACCTCCTTGTCGTGGTGCGTCCGCGGACATTGAGCAACGGTGGGACCAATACGGATTCGTGACTTGTCGCGATCGCCAGAGGTGAAGGTTCTGCCTGCATCCCCAGCGCTATTAACGTCATTCATGGTCGGCGCGGTTGTGTTTGGTAGTTAGAAGTTGGGAGTTTGGACTTTGTAATTCCTACTCTAGGATCTCGAAATGAAACTCAGCGGACGGACGGTTCTCGTAACCGGTGGCGCTTCAGGCCTGGGCGGCGCGACCGTCGATATGGTTGTGGCCGAGGGTGGCCGAGCCGTGGTGATCGACCTCAACGACGACAACGGTCGAGCGAAGGAAGCGAATCACCATGGAATGGTTCGGTTCGTAAAGGGCGACGTCACCACAGAAGCAGATGTGCAGCGCGCGGTCGACGTGGCGATTGCCGATTTCGGTGGCCTTCACGGCCTGGTCAACGCTGCCGGCATTCCGGCGGCCGAGCGGGTACTGCCGAAAGAAGGCGTTCAGCCACTGGCGAATTTCGAACGCATCATCCGCGTCAATCTCATCGGCACGTTCAACGTCATCCGTCTCGCAGCCACTGTGATGGCCTCCAACGAACCGAACTCCGGTGGCGAACGCGGCGTGATCGTCAATACGGCATCTGTTGCTGCGTTCGATGGACAGATCGGCCAGGCCGCTTATTCCGCGTCAAAGGGCGGTATCGTGGCGATGACGCTCCCGATCGCGCGCGAGTTCGCGCGGATCGGCGTTCGGGTGATGACGATCGCCCCCGGCACGTTCGAGACGCCGCTGCTTGGAGCGCTGCCCGAAGCGGCGCGTCAGTCGCTCGCCCAGCAGGTTCCGTTTCCGCCGCGTCTCGGACGCCCCGAGGAATTCGCGGCGCTCGTCCAACACATCTTCCAGAACGAGATGTTGAACGGCGAGGTGATTCGGCTCGACGGCGCGATCAGGATGGCGCCCAGATAACGTACGATAGGCATCCTCGTGTTCATCATCGCGACCGGCGCACTCGCCGGCTTCATTCACGTGCTGTCAGGTCCCGATCATCTCGCCGCGGTGACGCCGATGGCGGTTGCGGGACGTGAGCGCGGATGGATTTCCGGCTGGACGTGGGGCGTCGGGCACGCCTCGGGCGTGGTGGTTGTTGCAGTGCTGGCGGTGATCCTTCGGGACGTGCTCCCGCCGGTAGAAGCCATCTCGGCGTGGAGCGAGCGAATCGTGGGCGGTGCGCTCATTGCCGTCGGTCTCTGGGCTTTGCGACGAAGCGCTCAGATGCGGTCCTCCGCACACGAACATGGAGTTGTCTCGCACAGACACCTCCACATCGAAGCGGGACCCGCATGGCTTCAACGACTTGGGCACCCGCACGCGTCGTTCTGCCTTGGCGTGCTACACGGAGTCGCCGGAAGCTCGCACTTCTTCGGCGTGCTGCCGGCGCTGGCGCTGCCATCGATATCCGCATCGCTCGCCTATATCGGGGCGTTCGGCGTCGGCACCGTACTGGCAATGACGGCATTCGCCGCAGCGGTTGGTACCGCGACCCTGAAGCTGCCCAATGGAGCGCTTCCTCAGCGCGCCATGATGATGGCCGCCGCCGCCCTGGCGATTGCGGTCGGGGCCGTCTGGCTGGCAGCCGCCGCCTGATCGCCCGTTTTGTAAGTTCCTGACGATTTTTGTGACGTAGCCCCCGTAAGCGTGTGCCGCGCGCGTGACCAGCGGGCCACGGAGTCGCAAAACAGGCCACAAATCCGGACAGAAATGACGCCGCTTCGTACCTCTGGCGGGAACGCAACTTGCCCTAGCTGAGTTCCGGAGATTCCCCCTCTATGTCAGCCGAACGCCAAGCGGCCGTCCGCGCCGCAGAAAAGCTTCTCCGGGTCGGCAAGCTGCCGGCGGCCATCGAGGCTTACACCCAGCTTGTCGACGAACAACCGGGCGACCTCGACACGGCGCTGCTGCTCGCCCAACTGCACCTGCGCGCGCACAACGTGGACAGTGCCGCGGGGCGCTTCGCGTCGATTGCCGATGCATGGCGGCTCGAGGGCAAGCTCGAACCGGCCTTCGAGACCTATAAGAAGATCCTGGCGATCAGACCAGCCGACGAGCATGCGCTGGGCCACGCCGCGGCTCTGGCGATCACGCAGGGCCAGACCGTTGAAGGGCGCCGGTATCTTCTGGCGCTGGCGGACCAGCAGGTTGCACGGAATGACATGGCAGCCGCCGGCGACACCCTGGCGGAAGCGGCAACGCTGGACCCATCGGACACCGTGTTGCGCGAACGCGTCTTTCAGATGGCCGTCGCCGCAGGCAATTTCACGCGTGCGCGTGAGCATGCGCTGACGACCAGCCATCGACGCCGAGTGTCCGACGCGCTCTACGCCGCCGGACTTCGCGACGACGCGATCGACCTTCTCCACGAGGCGCTGCATCACGATCCCGACCACCTGCCGACCGTTGCGCGGCTGGTGCGTCTGCTCGTTGAAACGGGAGACGCGATTGCGGCCTCTCAGCATCTCTCGCCGGGCATGGCCGGGGCCGATCCCGAGGCCCGCGTCGCGCTGGTCGAAATCCTGCTTCGCGGCGGTCGCAGCGACGAATCGCTCGAAATTGCCCGTCGCACGCTGGCCGACTCGCCCGAGACGGTGGACGCGCTCGGGCGCCTCGCCGCCGCTGCCGCACCACACGCACTCGACGCCGCGCTGACGCTCGTTGACATGGTGGCGACGCAGTGGACCGAGCGACTGCAGTGGGAACCCGCGGCAACCGCGTTGCAGCAGTTCGTCACGCGCGTGCCCGGGTGCATCGCCGCCCTTGTCCGGCTGGTGGAAGTCGCCGTTGATGGTGACCTCGTCTCGACCGCATCGCACGCACAGGAGATGCTGGCGGACGCCTATCTGGCCAACGGCGCCGTCGACGAGGGGCTGGCGATTGCCGAAGACCTCGCCGCGCGCGAGCCGAATAATCCCGTTCACGCCGCGCGCGTGCGCCAGGCGCAGGACATGCGCGAGGGTCGCGCTACCGTTCCCGTCGGCGGCAACAAGAACTCAACGGTCCTGCCGTTTCGTTCCGCAGCCGCTAGTTAGTTCGTAGTTGGACAGTTGGTAGTTCGTAGTTGAACGAACTACCAACTACCAACTACCAACTACCAACTATCCAACTACCAACTGGACTTCGCCTGCTCCAGCAGGCCGAGCGCCTGCTTTGCCTGCGCGGCGCGATCGCCGCTGAAGGTGGGACTCACTGCGGTGAGAGCCGCGGACACCGCCGAGGACAGCGCCTCGTGCGTGCGACGCGACTCGATCGGCGCCTCGACCGACAGCAGCAAACCCTGAATGCCGGCCAGGGTGCTGCCAACCGCCTTCAATACTGGCTCACTCGGAGACGCGGCCGCGGAGAGCAGAAACGGTGTCAGCTGATCGAACCGCTCGACGGCAGGCTGCATCGTTGCGCGGTACGCCTCGCGTGGCGACGGATCCGCGGGAGGAGGGGGAGCAACCGGGGCCGCAGCACGGGTTGCCGGTGGTGCAATCGCAGTGGAGTCGGCAATCGATGCCGCACGTTCGGGCTGCACCGTCGGCAGCGATTCCGGCGAAAAGTCGACGTACACACGATGACCGACCACTCGCACGGCGCTGCGCGCCCGTTCGAGCAGCGTGATGCGCGCCTTCAGATGGCCGGACGTGCCATCGCCGCCCTGGATCGACACGCCCATCACGAACCGTACTCCCGCCGGCGCCATGAACGATGTGGCTCTGGCGGGCATCACCACCGGCCCGGCGTCAAGCTCCAGCACCGCAGCGCTGACACGGCGGGTCGCGACGTTCTGAGGCTCCCCACTCAGCTCAAACACGAGCGATACGCGGTCACGGGCGGCAAGCAGCGAGACATACTGAAAGCGCGTCTCAGCGGCGTGCACATTCGCGCCGACGCTCAGAACCAGTGCGGCGGCAAGTGCAATGCGGGAGAAAGACGACACGTCCTATTGACCACCGGCCATCGTGCTTTCGAGACGCACGGTGGAACCGGCGATGCCCTGTGCTTCGAGCGCCCGCTGCGCGGCTGTGGCTTCTTCAGCCGAGACGTAGGGGCCGACGATGACCTGGTGCGACACGCCGTCGGGATGCCGGCGCGTGAACGCCGGGAAGCCCGCTTCGACAAGCTGTGCGGCGACCGCTGTGGCCCGCTGCTCCGATCGAAGGGTCGCAATCGTCACGGTGACGCTGTCGCGGATGTCGAGTGTTCTGATCTCTGGCGTCGCCGGCGGGACAGCCGCAGCGGTGCCGTTCGCCGGCGCCGAGACATCCGGACTCTGACTGCGCTGGGCAATGGCTTTCCAACCAACGCCGCCCGCAAGAATCAGCACAACAGCAGCGGCTGCCGCCACCTGCATCTGCCACCGCGGAATACCGGTAGGCTGAAGGTTCAGCCGGCGCGCCGCTTCGCGAACGATCCGCGCATCAATGGTCCGCGCCTGACGCTCGCAGCCGACTTCGAGGGCCCGATCGGCCAGCAGGTTCACGACACGCGGCACGCCTTGCGACAGGGCGGCCACCGTCCGAACGGCCGAGGGCGACAGTCGCACGCGCCAGAACTCCCCCTGCGTGAGCACGCCAGCAGGGCCTGGCTCCTGCCGGTGATCTGGCCCGCGGGCAACCGTCAAGCGATGGTCGATGTACTCCGCAACCTCGTCACGCTCCAGCCCTGTCAGCTCGCAGCGTCTCGACACGCGCTGCCGAACTTGACGCATCTCGGGGCGTCCCAGCAGCGCGTCGAGTTCAGGCTGACCAGACAACACGACCTGCAGCAGCGGCGGTCCGTCTCCATCGAGATTGGACCAGAGGCGAAGCTGTTCGAGCAGGACCGGATGCAGGTGCTGGGCTTCGTCGATGATGACGACGGCCCGGCCGCCCAGCGGCGCCAGCGACGTGAGGAATCGCTGCAGCACGACGATCAGCTGATGAAGCGGAGCGGGTACGACGCGCCGCGGCGATCGGGCATCACGATCCAGCACGCCAAAATCGCTGAGCACCTGGGCCAGCAATTCTTCGGCGGTGACACAGGGATCCAGAATCAGCGAGACAAACGTGTTGGGGCCGCTCTCCTGCATCGCGGCACGGCACAGCATGCTCTTGCCGGTTCCCACTTCGCCCGTGATGACGATGAACCCTTCGCGCCGCTCGAGCGCGCGGCGCACCTGATCCAGTGCGGTCGCATAGCTGCCGCTGCGGAAGGCAAAGCGGACGGTCGGCGTCAGGCTGAACGGCGGCTCGGCGAGGCCGTAGTACGTCTCATACGAGGCGGGTGCAGTCGTCCGGCGCGCGATCATTTCACGCGTGGCGGCCGGGTAGTGATCAACCGGCTGCCAGTCGATGTCCATGTGGCCGTCGCCGTTGTCGGCTCGTGCCATCACTGCACCTGTGCGTCGCGCCGCCGCAGCCGGCTGTTCGTCTGCGACCCGGTCGTGTCGTCGACGAAGTAGGCTGCGCACGCGGCGTCGAGAAGTTCCCTCGTGATGCGCGGCTCCTCGCCGCGGTAGTGGCAGAGCGCCGTGACCTGCTCGATGAGATCGCGGGGCTGGCAGGCGCGGAGGGGACGACTGCCCGGCCGGTAATGTCGGCGATGGAGGTAGGCCACCATCACCGGGTGATATTTCAGCTCGCGGCGGATGCAGATCATCTCGAAGATGCGCGAGAACTGCTGCAGCGTCGGGTCTTCGATCTCGATCTTGTACGGGATGCGGCGGAGGAACGCTTCGTCCGCCAGCGACAGCGGATCCAGGTTCGTGGCAAAGACCGTCAGCACGTCGAACGGAATCTGGAATTTCTTGCCGGTGTGCAGCGTCAGGTAGTCAACGCGGCTCTCGAGCGGCACGATCCAGCGGTTCAGCAAATCTTCGGGACGCATCCGCTGGCGGCCGAAGTCGTCCACGAGGAACACCCCGCCATTCGCCTTCAGCTGCAGCGGGGCTTCGTAGAATTTCGAGACCTTGTTGAACGTCAGATCGAGCATGTCGAGCGTGAGCTCGCCGCCGACGATGACCACGGGGCGCTTGATGCGGATCCAGCGGCGGTCGCGCTGCGCTTCGGCGATGATGCTGCTCGGGGCCGCCTCGGTTTCGAGCGACTCGTGCGTGATCGGGTCATACATCGTGACGATGTAGCCGTCGATGTCGAGGGCGTACGGCATATACATGTCGCCGCCGATCGCACGCCCGAGACCTTCGCCGATGACCGTCTTGCCATTGCCCGGCGATCCGTACAGGAAGACCGCCTTGTTGGCGTTCACCGCGGGACCGAGCTGTTCGAAGATGTGTTCGCTGATGACCAGATGCGCGAAACCGTCGCGCAGCCGCTCACGATCGATGACGCCGCGCACCGAGGACAACTGCCTCATCGCGGCCACGTAGGCGTCGAGCGGCACCGGAGCGGGGCCGGTGTACTGATTGACCTCCATGGCTTCACGCGCGCGTTCGCGCCCCAGATCGGTCAGCGCGTATTTGTAGCCGGCCGTGCCGGCGCCCGCGGCCCCGCGCACTTCGATCAGGCGTTCGCCACGGGCCCGTTCGATGATTGGCTCGAGGATGGGATACGGGAGTCGGACGCTGTCGGACAGCTGCAGCCCGGACATCTCGCCGGCGTACAGCGTCTTGACGATCAGCGCCTCGACCTTGTCGGACGTCAGCCCCGTATCGGCGAGCGTCACCGGTACCGACGGCACCGGAGCCGCGCGCGGGACGTCAACTTTCGGGGGCATCTGCGTCATTGTTCGGCGAGCGGTACCAGCACCTGGACGATCTTGATCGCGGCCGGACCAAGCGTCACGACCCAGATGGCCGGGAAAATACACAGGACCAGCGGGAAGACCATCTTCACGCCCGTCTTGGCGGCTGCCTCTTCCGCCCGCTGCCGGCGCTTGGTGCGTAACGTATCCGAGTGCACCCGCAGCGACTTGGCGATGCTCGTGCCAAATTTATCGGTCTGAACCAGCATCGCCACTAGCGAGATCACGTCGTCGACGCCGGTCCGCTCGCCGAGGTTATGGAGCGCCTCGGTGCGAGCCTTGCCCGCGCGCAGCTCGAAGTTAATCAGCCGGAGCTCCTCGCACAGTTCCGGATGCGCGAACACCAGCTCTTCTCCGACGCGCTGCATGGCCTGGTCGAGACCCAGGCCCGCTTCGACGCTCACGACGAGCAGGTCGAGCGCATCGGGAAGCGACAACCGAATCTTGTGCTGCCGCCGCTTCTCGAGCCGGGCCAGCACGATGTTCGGGAACAGATAGCCAAGGCCGGCCCCGCCAAACGCCATCGCGATGTTGGGACGGACAATCAGCGGCGTCGCGAGCACAGCGAACAGAACGGCCGCGCACGCGACACGGATGCCCAGAAAGATGATGAGCGCTTCGTTGTTGCGATAGCCCGCCGAGACCAGGCGGCGCTGCAGCTTGCCCATCTCGGACGGCGACTGCGGCGCGACGCGTCCCATCCGCTTGAACGTCGCCGACATCCGCTCCCACGTCGGCGTCTCGACGGGCATCGTCGTTCCGCCGATTTCCGCGAGCCGGCGCTCGACGCTGCCGGCGAGACTCGGCGCGAACGCGATGTACGCCGCATACGCGAGCAGCGACACGAACAGGAAGGCTAGAACCGGCAGCAGGATCGTCACGTCGTCACACCTCGATCTTGATCACCTGTTTGATCCAGAAGTAGCCCACCGTCTGCATGACACCAGCACCGAGCAGCATCTGCTTCCCCATCGGCTCGGTGAACAGCGTGTTCATGTGATCCGGGCTCAGATACGACAGGATGATGCCAAGGACCGCCGGAAGCGCCAGCAGCACGTATCCGGTAAACCGGCCATGCGCGGTGTGGACGCGAACCTGGCGGAGAATCTTGAACCGCTCGCGGACGACATATGCGAGGTTGTCCAGGATTTCCGCGAGGTTGCCGCCCGTCTCGCGCTGAATCGTCACAGCGGTCGCAAAGAAACGCACGTCGAGCAGCGGCATCCGATCGGCGAGCTCAAACAGGCACTCTTTCAGCGGCAGACCGAAGTTCTGCTGATCGAAGGTCTTTTTGAACTCAGGACCGACGGGCTCCGCCACTTCGTCGGCGACCATGCCGAGCGACGTCTGGAACGCGTGTCCGGCGCGAAGCGCACGCGCCAGCAGGTCGAGCGCCTCCGGAAACTGCTCTTCGAACTTCTTGATGCGGGCCGAGCGCCGCTGCAGCAGGAACAGGATCGGCAGGGCGCCCAGGAGCAAGCCGATCGGGGCGGCCGCGCCAACCGGTGAGAACATCAGCACGCCGAACATGCCGAGGACCGCGAGCGAGGCGCTGACGAGCAGAATCCCGCCCGTCGTCGCGCGCACACCTGACTGGTCGATCAGGCGCGACAGGCCGGCGCCGGCGCCCGTCTTGCCGAGCAGTTTCTGAACGGCAGGCAACGGCCCCTGCTCGTCCTGCCGGACCACCGACGCGGTTTCGCCGGTCGTGGTGCTCGACACGGAACCAACTTCGCGCAGGCGTTTCTCCAGCCGCTTCTGCGCCAGGTTGCCTGGGATCGCGCTGATCGCCCAGCCCACGCCCATGGCGATGCCCGTGACGATCAGGAAGACGCCAATTGCCAGCAGCATCAGCGCAGCTCCTCGGAGCCGGAGAACATCTCAGGCGGCAGGTTGATGCCCGCGGCCTTCAGCCTCTCCCAGCACTTCGGCCGGACACCGGTCGCACGGAAGCGTCCGGTCACCTTGCCTTCGGGCGACAGGCCTGTCTTCTCGAAGATGAAGACGTCCTGCATCGTGATGATGTCGCCTTCCATCCCGGTGATTTCCGAGATGGTCGTCACGCGACGGGACCCGTCGCTCAAGCGCGTCTGCTGCACGACGATGTTGATCGCCGCCGAAATCTGCTGGCGCATGGCGCGCTCCGGCAGGTTGGTCGCGCCCATCGCAATCATGGTTTCGATACGCGTCAACGCATCACGCGGCGTGTTGGCGTGGACCGTGGTCAGCGAACCGTCGTGACCGGTGTTCATCGCCTGGAGCATGTCCAGCGCTTCTTCGCTGCGGACCTCGCCGATGACAATGCGATCGGGACGCATACGCAGCGCGTTGACCACGAGCTGCCGTTGCTTGACCGCTCCCTTGCCTTCCACATTGGCTGGCCGCGTCTCGAGGCGCGCCACGTGTTCCTGGCGCAGCTGCAGTTCCGCGGCGTCTTCGATCGTGACAATCCGCTCGTGCTCGGAGATATAGCTGGACAGCACGTTGAGGAGCGTCGTCTTGCCGGCGCCCGTGCCGCCGCTGATCAGGCAGTTCAGCCGTCCCTTCACGCACGCGGCCAGGAAGTTGAGCATGGGCGCCGTGAGCGCCTTGAAGCCCACCAGGTCATCGGCCTTCAGCCGTTCCGCGGGAAATCGGCGGATCGAGAGCAGCGGGCCGTCCACCGCCAGCGGTGGAATGATGGCGTTGACACGCGAGCCGTCGAGCAGCCGTGCATCGACCATCGGCGAGCTGTCGTCGATGCGGCGGCCAACACTGCTGACGATGCGGTCGATGACGCGCAGCAGATGTTTGTCGTCCTGGAACGTCGCCGACACCCGCTCGAGGACTCCACGTCGCTCGACGAACACCTGCTTGTAGGTGTTGACCAGGATGTCGTTGATCGACGGGTCCCGGAGCAGCGGCTCGAGAGGCCCGAGCCCAAAGACGTCATCGAGGATTTCCGCGAACAGCGTTTCCCGCTCGCTCAGGTTGATCGGCGTCGCCTCCTCAGTGAGCAACTGGCTGAGGAGCGCGCGAATCTCACCCTCGGCGCGTGAGCGATCCGTCTGCGCCAGCGCTTCCAGATTGAGCCGGTTGAGCAGCTTGCGGTGGACGTTCGCGCGGAGCTCGAGGTACTGGGGACGTGGGCCCTGGGGTCGCGGTGCAGGGGCAACCATCGGTTTCGGAGTCACAGCGGTCGGGGCAGTGGACATGGGCAATTACCAGATGGAAGCCAGGCGTGACAACGACACGCCCGCACCGGACGAATCCGCCGCCGGAGCCACACCTTCGGCCTCCAGTATGCGGCGCGTGAAGCTGTCGAACTGCGCCGCCAGCGGCGTGTTGCCGGTCAGGGCCAGCGGGACACCCGAGTTCAAGGCGGCGGAGACGGTCTTGTAGTCACTCGGAAACATGTGATCGATCGGATGGCCGACGGCCGCCTCGATCTGCGCCGGCGGAATCGGGAACGGCTCCGCCGTGCGGTTGAGCAGAAGACGGACGCGATCGGGGGATGCCCCCATCTGACGGATCCGGTCGAGCAGGCGCTGGGCGTTACGGATCGACGGCACGTCCGGGTTCGCGACGAGCCCGATCGTGTCGGCGGTATATAACGCCGCCACGACACCGACGTTGATCTGACTGCCAGCATCAATGACGACGTAGGCGTATTCCTCGCGCAGGTGCCTCAGGATCTCTTCCAGCGTGACGCCGTCCGCGGCATTCGGGCGATCGAAGTTGTCGGACCCGGCGAGAATCTCGAGGCCCGACTTGTGCTTGGCGACGAGCTCTCGCAGAAACTCGGCGTCGAGCCGCTGCATGTTGTCCAGCGCGTCAACGAGCGAGTAGCGGTTGCGGACGCCGAGGAAGAGTCCGACCTCGCCGAGGCCGGTCTTCAGGTCGACGATCACCGTCCGGTCGCCAGACAGGCGCGCCAGCTCCACCGCGCAGTTCACCGCGACGGTCGTCGTTCCTGCGCCACCTTTCGCGCCAAAGAACACGATCGTCGTCGCCGCCTGTCCCTGTCCGGCAGCGGTACGGCGGGAGGCGGTGCGGCGAATCGCTTCGTAGAACGTCTCTTCCGGCGGCGGGAACGTAAAGAACTCGTTGGCGCCGGCCCGCATCGACTGGAGAATCAGATCGGGGTTCGGCTCGCGCGCCACCACGAAGACACCGGAGTTCGCAGACTCGGCTCTGAGCGTTTCGACACGGGCCATTGCCGCGGCGACGTCATGCCGCGCATCAATGATGAATAGATCGGCCTTGCGGCTGCCCGGCCCTTCGTTGACCACGGACATCGGCATCGGGCCGCTGCGCAGCAACGCGCCCACCTTCGTGTGGAAGGCGTCGTCCGCGCTGAGGATCATTCCAACGAGTCGCGCCATCTATTTCACCAATCGGATGGCGCGCGGGTACACGCCGTCGGGGGCCAGCGGAAGACTGGTGTCGATGACACCGGTGATGGGCACGAGGCGCCCGTACACTTCGTTGCCGTTAAAGCCTTCGACAAAGAACCCCAGCCAGTTTCGCGATATCAACGTCGCCGTGCGACCGTTCTGCTTGCCGTTCTGATACAGGTCCGGGTCGTACAGCGGAATCGGAAACACGCGCGGGCTCTGTCCGAAGTCGCTGATGACTTTCTTCTGATAGTCGTCCCAACGCGCGGTCGGATCCTTGGCCACCAGGTCTTTCAGGCCATCGATGGTCGGTCCTTCCATCGCGCCGGGTTCCTGCGTCATCGTGACGCCGACTGGAATGACGGTCGGGTTGCAGTTGGCGATGTTGTCGCGGTAATAGTCGCCGCCGATGTCGCCCGGCATCTTCCACGAGTAATAGAACGTCGGCTCGATGTTATTGCCCGTTCCCGCGCGCAGGATGAACCGGGTGCCGGCGTCCGCTGCCGTCCACGTCTTGTACGTCGCGCTCGGCGGGATGTACACGTCAGCGTTGGGAATGATGGCGCCCTTGTTATCGTACCGATCAAAGGTGCTGTCGATCGTCCAGGGCGGCGTCTTGTTCTCGACCCACTTGTCAGGAATCGTGAACGGCTTCACGCAGGTCATGGCATTCGCGGGCGCGGCCTCGGCGGTCGCCGTCGCGTTAATGTCAAACGTCGGGACGTTGAACACCTTGCCGACCAGCGTCGGGATGGCATTTCGGCGGACCCAGACCTGTACTCGGTCGTACTGGCCGCCGCTGCCGATGGGAAACGTAACGTCGGCGGGATCGATGGACACGTCGGCGCCGATGATCTTGTTCCTCTTCGCCGTGTTAATGGCGCTCTGCACCGCCGGCCCGCCGGCGGTGCGATCGTCAAAACTCTCGTAGACGAACGCGGTGGCTCCGGCAAGGGCAGCGGCATCAGCCGAACTCTGCGCCTGCGTGCGCGCGGTCATGAAGAGTCCGACGTCGATCGCCAGCGTCGTTGCCGCGAAGAACGCCATGAATCCCACGCTGATGAAGACCAGGGACATACCGGTCTGGTCGCGCAGGCGCCGGGCGACGCGAAGATTGAATGCGTGATGCTGTTGAACCGACATGGCGACCCGTCCTTTACTTCTTCTCGCCCGTCTTCGCGAGCTCCGCCTGATACGCGGCTTCAGCGGCTCGCACCTTCTCAGCGGCTTCATTGAGCTGGGCCTGCTTCTTCTTCTCGGCTTCGGCCTGCTTTGCGGCCTGCTCGGCCGCCTTCTTCTCGGCTTCGGCCTTGCGGCGGCCCTCTTCGGCGTCTCGCCGTGCCTGCTCCTGCGCCTGCTTCTCCTGCTCCTTCGCCAGCTTCTCCTGGAGCTTCTTCCCCTCGGCCTCAGCCTTCGCCTGCTGCCGCAGTTCCGCGGCTTCGCGCTCGGCGTCGGCTTTGGCAGCGCGCCCCGCGGCGCGACGCTCGGCTTCCGTCGGCTCCGGGGTTGACGACTCGACGAGCACCGGGGCTGGCGGCTGAGTGCTGACCTGGGCCGTCGACTTTGGCGCTTCCGTGAGGCCGACGATGCCCGACGAAGGCAGCGGCGCGAGGCTCGACTGCGGGAACGCCGGCGGCTGCGGAGCCAGCGACTCCTTGTCCTTCAGCGGCGAGAGGAACGGTTCCTTCAGTCGCGGCAGCTGGTTCGTCACCCCCGACGAACCCTCCTGCAGCAGCTGCGGCGTGATCATCACCACCAGCTCCGTGCGGTTCTTCTGTGCCGCCTTGCTGCGGAACAGCAGGCCGAGGACGGGGATATCGCCGATGCCGGGGATCTTGGTCATCGTCTCCGTCATCGAGTTGTTGAGCAGCCCCGCAATCGCGAACGTCTGGTTGTTCTTCAGCACGAGTTCGGTGGATGTCTTGCGGCTCGTCAACGCCGGAACCCTGAACCCCTGGAGCTGAATGCCGTTCGCAAAATCGAGAGTGCTGACTTCCGGCGCGACCTTCAGATGGATGTTGTCGCCGTCCACAACCGGGGTGAAGTTCAAGCGGACGCCGAACTCCTTGAACGCAATAGTGATGGCATTGCCGCCGCCGGCCTGGGCCACCGGAATCGGGAACTCACCACCGGCGAGGAAGCTCGCCTCCTTACCGCTCTCGGCAACGAGGTTCGGCTCGGCCAGGCTCTGGAACAGACCGCGGGTCTGCAGCGCCTTAATCAGGACACCGAGGTCGTACTTCTCACTGAGAATGAACAGGTTCAGGAAGTCGCTGAAGCTGTAGTTGCCCTTTGCCGTGGTGACGTCCGCGCCGAACTTGAACGGATCGGGGCCGGCTTTGGTGACCTCGAGATCGGTGAATCCCGGAGCGGAAAACTGCTGCGTCGTCACGCGACCGAGGGTGTTGTTGATGCCGGTCGGGCTCGTGAAGAAGTTGATCCCGAGCTCGGTCAGCGCGGATCGGCTGACCTCGGCGAACCGCACCTTCAACAGCACCTGATTGCTGGGGCGCGACTGCACCTGCAGCAGGTTGACGACCTCCTCCTTCTTCTCGACGAACGCACCGGCCAGGCTGATCACCTTCTCGGCGACCTCTTTCGTCGGCACCGTGCCGGAGACGACGATGTCGCGGCCGTTGGGAGTGATCTGGACGGTCTCGCCGGGGAACAACTGCTTGACCTGCTCCGAGAGACGGGCGATGTCACGCCCGACGGAGATGTCATACCGGCGGACGCCCCCGGCCTTCTCCCAGACAAACATCGAGATCGTGCCCGGCGTCTTGCCATGCAGCAGCAGCTGGCTGGCAGACGTCACCATCGCATCGGCGATGTCGGCGTTGGTGAGCGAGACACGTGTGATCGGCGTGCCGATGTCGAGCACCGTCGAACGGCCGGCGACGATCTGCACCGGTATCGCCGGTGTATCGATCACCGCGTTGGCAGCGGCCGCCGCCGCGTTCGCGTTCGGCACCGTCGCGACCTGCGCCCGGAGAAGTCCGGGCTGGAGCACGGCGACGATCAGGATCCAGATTGCGATCTTCCTCTTCATCTGCATGCTCCTCAGTGCACCACTTCGTGCGCGCGCTTATCGCCACGGATGATTTCGATTGTCGGCAGCGGTTCCGGCGCCACCGTCGGCGCCAGGTTTGGCGCCGGTGCTGACCTGCGTGACGCGACGCGTCCCACCGCCACTGCCGCGCGCGGCGCCGCTGACTGGCCGAGCAGGATGGCCGGCCGGATGCCCGGGGTCGGTGGCATCGTCTTGTCGAGCGGATTGCGGAGGGCAAGCTGAATCTTGCCTTCGGTGCTGGCCAGCGTCAGCGCTTCCGACTGCAGTGGATCCACGAGCAGTGTGACGACGCTGACGGACACCGGCTTGTTGTCCTTTTCGACGTCACGCTCGATGCGGGTTCCAGCGGTGAGCACGGTGACGTTGTTGAGGATCACCTTCGACGTCATGTCCGTCGACTGATTGGTGGGGCTGACGGTGACGAGCACGTCCACCTTCGAGCCAGGCAGCACGTAGCCGGCAACGCCGATGACGTCATTGACGCGCACCGACACCGCCCGCATGCCGTCCGGAATCATCGGCGGCAGGCCGGCGCCGGCGCCGACGGGGGCCAGCTTGGCCGGCATCAGCGGCTCGTTCTGCGACACCGGCTGGATCAGCCCGCGGCCCACCAGCTCCTGTGGATTGCTGAAGGTGCCCGTCGGCACGGCTTCCGAAGGCCAGTTGATCGTGCGCAGGTCCTCGGCACGAAGGGCGGCGCCCAGATCGAGGCTGCTTGCGGCAACCACGACCGGCGTCATCTTCGCGGAGGCGCCGCGCTCCGGCGTGGCCTGTACATACCGATATGTGCTGAACGCGAAGATCGCGCCCACGGTCATTGCCAGCAGCAGGACGGTGTAGATGCGTTTGCGAGGCATAACGTCTTGTGACCCCTATTCGTTTCGCATGATGGTCGTCATGCGCATCGTGAACGGCTGGCCCGCCAGCGAGCCATTGACAACGAGCTGCGCGACCGGCTGCAGCACCATGAACTCGAACGGATACTCGACGACGATGCGCGACGCCGCCGCTGTGACGGTGCCGGTCGCGTTGACAGGAATGGTGGTAGCGGTGATCAGCACCTTCGTGGCGGCGCTGTCGACGACCGCCGCCGGCAACCCGCCGTTCTTCAGATAGGTCTTCACGCGCGCGCTGACCGAGGCGTCGGCGTAATCCGGCAGGATGGCGACGCGCGCGCCCTCGCGGGCCGCGTTTGTCACGACCTGCCAGGTCTGATAGGCGCGGCCAAACTCGAGAATGCCGACGCAGACCAGCAGCATGATCGGCAGCGCGAACGCCGTCTCGACCAGCGCGGCTCCCTTTTCCTGACGTCCCCGGTGCAACCAGGTGCGCATTTGTCCTCTTCTCCTTACCAACCCAGCACTACCAGCACCGCCCCACAGGCGATCGCCGGCGCGTACGGGAACCGGTTATTGGCCGCCGGATGCTCGATGAGCGCCGTCGCTGTCCGGCTGCGCGAAACGTTGTACGGGACGGCCATGCTGGTGACGACGCGCAGCCGTCCGCGCCACAGCGCAACCGTCAGCGCCATTGCGCCGCCGAGAATGGCGGCGCGCAAAAACGCATCGAACACATCCGCCGGACCGAGCAGCGCGCCGAACGCGGCCAACAGCTTGACGTCGCCAGCACCCGTTGCTCCGAACACGTGCGCGGGCAGCAGCAGCGCCAGCCCGAGGGCCAGCCCGCCGAGCGCTGCCCCCACCGTCACGGCACCCAGGCCGGCCATCGCCAGCACGAGTCCCGCAGACGCCACGCCCATCGTGAGCACGTTGGGCACGCGACGCTGCCGGACGTCGATCACGGTGGCGGCGATGCCGGCGGCAATTACCAGCGGTGCGGTGACACTCATGGAATCGACGCGGCGATCACGTTCCAAAAGACGTCTTTAATCGTTGAGCCGACCTGCGTGACAGCGGAGACTGCCACCAGAGCGACCAGACCCACCAGCAGCGCGTACTCGATCAGATCCTGGCCGCGTTCGTCGCGGCGAAAACATCGCAGCACGGCGGCGCAGATTCGTGCGGGCATGAACGATCTCCTCTTCGTGTGCGCGCCGTCGAACGCGCGGTTGCGTCAAAGGGCGGCCGATGAGGGCCGCCCTTTGCCCAGTCGCGCTTTACGGCGCAGCAGCCGCCGCAGTCGTGAGCTTGTCCTTGATCGACGTGAAGATGTTGTTGACCTGCTTGCCCGCGTCCGTGAGAGCGACGACGCACACCAGCGAGATCAGCGCCACGAGCAGCGCGTACTCGATGAGGTCCTGGCCTTCTTCGTCACGAACGAACATCTTGATGCTATTCACCAGTTTCATGTCATCTCCATCAGCACGTCCCGCGGACGCGCGTCTCTATGAGCGGACATGGCAGGGCGGCGCACAGCGCCGCCCCGCCAGGGCCGAAGTTACGGCGCGGCCGCTGCCGCGGTCGTCAACTTGTTCTTGATCGAGGTAAAGATGTTGTTGACCTGCTTGCCGGCGTCCGTGAGCGCCACGACGCAGACCAGCGAAATGAGCGCAACGAGGAGCGCGTATTCGATCAGGTCCTGCCCTTCCTCGTCGCGAACGAACGCGTTCACGTACTTCGTCAGATTCATGCCTTCTTCTCCGCGCGCGCGGTGCGCGCATGGTGTGTGATTAACCAGCGGCCAGCAGTGCTGCACGACCGCGCGACGGACCCTCTAAGCGCAACCGGTGTGCCACGGCTGTGGTGGGCTGCACGAGGCGCGGCAAACTCTTGAGCGCGGCGAGGTTGCGGAAGGGGCGTACTTAAGCGGAACACGGCGCCAGAAAGGCTGGCGACGCGTCAGACGATCGGAACCGTAACGGGTGTGGCGCTTTTCGGGATCGCGGGTGTAGGACCGCGGCTCGTTGACACGGCAACCACCGTGTCAGCTCGTTTCGTAACCACGATGACCAAAGACGTCAGTCGGTCACGCGCAGGCGTCACCTGTGGATGCGCATCGGCGCGCAATGCACGCCGCTCTGCGCATCGTCGTGAAGGCGACGGGACGGAATGGCAATTGCCATTCGTCTGGCACACCCGTGCCGTTTCGCAGACACGTCCCGATTCGTCGCCGGATCATGGAAGGGCTGTTCGTCGCCACATCACTGGTACTGCTGTGGCTGATCATCCTGGCCATCGACGATCGCGCAGGCATCCAGATCATGGAAGCCGTGAGGAACGGCATCGTCAACAACGGCGCCGTAGCGAACGAGTTCCGAAACACGGCCACCCACGTCACCCGTTCCGCGTGGGAGCTGTCATTTATCTATGGTCCGCTCATGACCTTTGCCGCAGTCGCCCTCGTGCTCGTGGCCGTCATGACGCGGACGACGAAGTAGCCGATGTCGCTGATTCTCGCCATCGAACCGAACAAGAACCAGGCTCACCAGCTGGGCGCGCTCGTCCGCGCCCACCTGAAGGCGGAACTGGTCACCGCGCCCACAGCCGCGGCCGCACTGGCGGCGCTCGGCGACCGTATCCCCGATGTCGTGCTGACGCCAGCGCTCTTCGGCCTGAAAGACGAGGCCGCGCTGACGGAACGACTCCGACAACTGGGCAACGACGCCTCGCATGTGCAGACACTGGCAATCCCGATCCTGGCATCGAGCAGCTCTCGAGGACCGAACGGCAGTCTGCTGAATCGCAAGGGGAGTAAGGGCGATGCGGAGGTCGGCTGCGATCCCGCCGTCTTTGCCGAACAGATCAAGATCTATCTGCAACGTGCCGCAGTCGAACGCAGGGCGCAGGCCAGCGAGGCCGCAGCGCGAGCGATGACCGCGAGCCCGCCGGCGGCCGAGACCGGAAGTCCGGTGACGGACGAACTCGCGTCGTTCATGATGAGCGCGGACGAACTCGACGTCGACAGCCTCGAGCTGTCCTCGATTCCCCCGCCGACGTCCGCTGAACCCGCGCCGCCACCCGAAGTGAAGTCGGCCGGGCACGTCCGCGACAAGTCGGCGAGACCGCCGACGGATGAGCCCAAAGCGGCGAAGACCAAACCAGCGCCACGATCACCCAGTGCAGTCGAAGCGGAGCTTGGCCTGGTTACTCCGCCGGCGGCGGGACCGCCGTTGTGGAAAGTGACCGAGTCGATCGAAGACTTCTACGGCGAGGCACAGGCGGCCGCCGTCAGCAGGCCGGATATGTCCGCCCAACCGTCTCCGGGAGCACCGAGCACCAAGGCAGCATCCGCATCCTCGCCGGCGCCGCGTGACCGACGGACACCGCCGCAGCCCGACGAGTGGGCTTACTTTGATCCGTCTCAGAGCGCGTTTAAGGCGTTGATTCGAAGGCTCGACGAGATCGCTGGCAGCGCGGCATAAGCAGGGTTCAATTGGTTCAATAGCTGCACCGGGTTCATGGGCCCAGCTCTGAACTGACATCGATCGCGTTCAGCAGTGCGTAAACAACGGCACTGCAGGGCGTGGGCACGTTGACTTCCCGACCTTTCCTCACAATCACGCCGATCAGTCCGTCGCTCTCCATCGCCCGCCCTCGCTCCCGGTCGACCATCGTCGACGTGCGCAGCCCGGTTGCACTCTCTGTCCATGCGATGTGCTTGTCGATGTCCTCGGCTCGCAGGTCCACGTCATGTGCCCGGCCAACATCAAGGACCTCATTCATGATCGCGAGAACGAGACCGCGGGTGTCCGGGCGTGCCACCAGGTCCGCGGGCACGCGTTCGGTGATGGCCGACACGGAGTTGAACGCTGCGTTCCACATCAGCTTGTGCCACCGCTCACGCTGAATGTCGTCCGAAACGTGTACTGGCTGACCGGATCGTGCAAGTGCCTCACGGATCGCCGGAAGCACGTCCATATCACTCCGGCGGCGCGCGCCAATGCCGATCGTGCCGGCCGCAACATGACTCACAACGCCCGGCTGCTCGAGCGTCGCACCGACGTACACCACCGCCGGCAGAACCATCGCCTGCGGGAAGCGCGTTGCGAGATGGTCATCCGCCTCTACGCCGTTTTGAAGCGGCACGATGACCGTGTGATCAGAAATCGCCCATGCCAGGTCGTCCATGATGCCCGGCAGCTGCTGGGTCTTCACGCACACAAGTATCAGATCCATCGGACCTGCTGAACGCGCGCTGTCGAACGCAGACACCGCCGGAACCGTGATCGTTCCGCGCAGACGCGAGTCTATGGTCAGGCCGGAGGTCCGCAGCGCTTCGAGCTGGGCGCCACGCGCGACGAAGCGTACGTCCGCTCCGGCATGCGCCAGCAATCCACCGAAGAAGCCACCGACGGCGCCGGCACCATAAACGAGAATCTTCATCGGGCGCGCGAGCGGTTAACGGCGTCGCGCCGGCGTTCGCGGAGGTGGTGCGGGACGGTATTGCAGCATCACGTTGCTAATGATCGCCACCGGTCGTCCGGCGGCCACAAACGGCTCGGTGCCATCAATGCGCGCCTCGGTCAACTTCAGGCCGACGATGCTGACGCTTTCAGTGGGCTCGTCGGCGGGAATAATGACGGTCACCGCCTCGGTGCCCGTCGGCGCCACGGCTTTGACACCACCCGGACCCGAACCGCCGGAGATCCGATCGAACAGGTCCTTGACCGTGCGGAATTCGCTCTGCACTACCGCCCTGCCGAGAGGCGTGTTGTCGGACGCCAGGAGACCCACCATCGCCGTGTAACGCCGGTAGCCCCGGCTCGTCTTCGCCAACTCCTCCGAATAGGTATGACGGTTGTGCAGATCGAACGTCAACGTGACGGCGCCGGTGTGGGGCGGCAGTTGAACGATGATGCCTTCGGCCGGGTCTCGAGTGATCACGACGTCGCAGAACGTGCGGGTCGTCTGCACACCCTGGCCGAGCACCTGCGGACAATTGACCTTTGCCGGCTCCGTCCGCATCTCAGCAGGAGGTGCGGGCTTGGCTGCGGTGCTGCGGCGTGTCTGCGCGATTGGCACTGCCGTGGTCAGCAGCGTCGCCACGAGGGCCACCACCACAGATCGCCTACTCATTCACGCACACCAGGCTGGCCGCGTCTGAGCTCGGTGTCATGACGGCGGTTCGAAGTTTGATCAATTCGAGAAACTCCATCCGCGTGCGGGCGTTGTCGCGGAAGATCCCGAGCATCGCGCTGGTCACGGCAAAGGAATTCTGTTTCTCGACGCCGCGCATCGACATGCACAGATGCGTGCCCTCGCACACGACCGCCACACCGCGCGGGTCTATCGCCTGCAGGATCGTCTGCGCAATCTCATTCGTCATGCGTTCCTGGATCTGCAGCCGTCGCGCGAACATGTCCACGAGGCGAGGAATCTTGCTCAGGCCGATCACCCGGGAGTTCGGGATGTAGGCCACGTGGCACTTCCCGAAGAACGGCAGGAGATGATGCTCGCACAGGCTGTAGAAGTCGATGTCCTTGACGATGACCATCTCGCTGTAGTCGACGGTGAAGAGCGCGTCGTTCAGCACTTCCTGGATGTTGGCGCGATACCCGCTCGTCAGGAACCGCAGCGCCTTCTCGACGCGCAGCGGCGTCCGCATCAGTCCCTCGCGGTCGGGGTCTTCCCCCAGCTCGACGAGCAGCTGACGAATGAGATCCTGCATGGTTGTATTCTACAGATACCTCTGAGCTCTCTCGTCGCCCTCCGTCATCGCAACTTCAGGCTTCTCTGGTGGGGCCTGCTCTTTTCTTTTACCGGCTCGTTCATGCAGAGTGCGGCGCTGCTCTGGCACGTGTCGCTACTCGTGCCCGACGACCGCAAAGGCCTCGCACTCGGCATGGTCGGCCTGGTGCGATTCGTCCCGATTGTCATCTTCTCAATGATCAGCGGCGTCGTGGCGGACGCCTGGGATCGCCGTCGGCTGATGCTGATCACGCAAACGGCAGCCACCGGCGTGGCTCTGACGCTGGCGGTGCTGACACACCGGGCGCTGACACCGCTCTGGGTGCTGTACGTGATGTCGGGCCTCAGCGCAACGATCGGCGCGTTCGACCCGCCGGCACGCCAGGCACTGGTGCCGATGCTCGTACCGCGCGAGCACCTGCCGAACGCGATCAGCCTGAACACGATCATGATTCAGGCGGCGTCGGTCGCCGGGCCGGCGATCGGCGGTCTGCTCATCGGCTCGGCAGGGCTGAAGTGGGTCTACCTGGCGAATGCGGCCAGCTTCGGATGCGTCATCGCCGCCCTGCTGATGATGCGCGACGTTCCGGAGCGCGACGATACGGAGCAGTCGCGCAACGACGTCTCGTGGCGGGCGGCGATCGAAGGACTCCGGTTCGTCTTCGGCTCACCGCTCATCCGATCGACGATGCTGCTGGACTTCTTTGCCACGTTCTTTTCATCGGCGATCGCCTTGCTGCCGATCTTTGCGCAGGACATCCTGTTCGTCGGACCGCAGGGCTACGGGTGGCTGTATGCAGCGCCGGCCGCGGGCGCACTGGCCATGAGCGCGGGCATGGTCTGGCTCACTGAACGGATCGTCCGGCGCGGCCGCGTCCTGTTGTGGGCCGTGGCGGCGTACGGGCTGGCCACCATCGGATTCGGGTTCTCGCGGTCGTTCTGGCTGACATTCGCCTGCCTCGCCGCCACCGGAGCCGCCGACACCATCAGCATGGTGATCCGCAACATCGTCCGGCAGCTCGAAACGCCCGATCGGCTGCGGGGACGGATGACCGGCATCAATATGATCTTCTTCATCGGCGGTCCACAGCTGGGTGAGCTGGAAGCGGGCCTGGTCGCGAACTCATTCGGGTCACCACTGTCGGTCATCACCGGTGGAATGGGCTGTCTCGCCGCCACAGCCTGGGTTGCCGCCACGACACCTGATTTGCGTCACTACCGGGCCTCGTCCTCGATCGAGGTGGGCCACCAGCGCACCGGCTGAATCCGTTCGATCGCACGCTTCGCCCCCTCGCCCCCTCGCACCCGCTATACTCTGCCGCCTATGCCGAGCGCCGCGAACTCCATCAACATCCCCGACCTTCTCGCGAAAAGCCCCATCGGACCACTGCAGCGGCGGGTGTTCGTGCTGTGCCTGATGACGCTGATCATCGATGGCTTCGACGTGCAGGCGATGGGGTACGTCATCCCGGCCCTGAGCGCGGCCTGGAATGTCGAACCGGCGCAATTCCGCACGGTCCTGCCGGCCGCGAACTTCGGTGTGCTGATCGGGTCGCTGCTCTTCAGTCCACTTGCCGACAAGATCGGCCGTCGCCCAGTCCTTGTCGGATCCACGCTGTGGTTCGCCGTCATGACACTCGCGGCGGCATTCGCCGGGAACCTGACGGAGCTTCTGGGGACGGGCAATCCGTTGCAGACGCTGTTCTGGCTGCGGCTCGTCGGCGGCATCGGCATGGGCTGCATTATCCCGAACGCAACTGCGCTGATCGGCGAGTACAGCCCGGCTGGACGTCGGGTGTCCTTGATGATGAACATCACCGTGGGCTTCACCGCCGGGGGCGCAGTGGCCGGCTTCGTGGCACGCTGGCTGATTCCTCAGTTTGGCTGGCAGTCGGTGTTTCTGGTGGGCGGCCTGATTCCGCTCTCGATCGCGATCGCCATGCTGGTCGGACTCCCCGAATCCCTGCAGTTCCTTGCCGTCCGACGGAGAAGGCTCGATCAGGTTGCCCGGTGGCTGAAGCAACTCGACCCCGCCATCAGGATCGATGAGGCCACGACATACGTCGCCAACGAAGAGTCCAGGGGAGGCGTTCCGGTCGTTCACCTGTTCAATGACAGGCGGACGCTGGTGACGGTCCTGCTCTGGATCGTCAACTTCATGAACCTGCTGAATCTGTATTCCGTGTCGAGCTGGCTGCCGACGGTCGTCAATGGAATGGGGTACGACCAGAACACGTCGGTGCTGGTCGGGACGATACCCTGGGTCGGCGGAACGATCGGCACGTTCGGCCTGGCCTGGATCATCGGGCGTTCGGGTTTCACGCGAACGCTGATGGTCAATTACATTCTGGCCGCATTCAGCATCGCCCTCATCGGACAACCGGGCATTTCACTGGCGCTGTTGTCGCTCATCGTCTTCGTGACCGGCTGGTGCGTCATTGGTGGGCAACCGGGCATGAACGCATTCGCGGCGACGTTCTATCCGACATACCTCCGATCGACAGGACTGGGCTGGGCACTCGGCATCGGGCGGATTGGTGCCATCGTCGGTCCCTACATCGGCGGAACGATGATCGGAGCCAAGTGGACGTCACAGCAGCTCTTCTGGGCGGCGGCGGTCCCGGCGGTTATTTCGGCCGTGACACTGCTGATCCTGACAAGAGTCGTCGGAGATCGGGTGCGAGCGGACTGACGAACAGTCGGTGCGGGGATGCGACAGGTGCGAATTTTGTGCGACTGCTGGTGCGAGGCAACGAGTCAGTTTCTGCGTACTTCCGCTCTAAGTCGTTGAACCACGCGGGGCACGCGCGCTGCTACTGCCCCACGCATGGCTCGCCCACGTCGTGCACGTGTTGTTGTCCTCGAACTCGCTACGCAACTCGGCCAGGAAGTTCGGAAGCTGACGGCTCACACGTCGATCACCGAGCAAGGCCGGCTCTGCAGACAAATAGACGATGCCGTAGACAACGTCTCGCGAAACATCGCCCAGGCACTCGAGGCGGATCGTGACCACGAGTTCGTGAGGCACATCAGGCTCGCGCGAGGGTCGGCGACGGCGGTTCGCGATGGATTACAGACGGCGCTGATTCGACGGTGCCTGTCAGAGAAAGAACTGCGAGCCGTGCGCCTCGTGCTCGGACAGCTCTATCCGGCGCTGACGTCGCTGCTGGTCTCTACTGCGAACTTCCAGTCAGAAACACCTGGCCGGTCGCCTTCGTGCACCCGCCCTTCGGCAGCGTCGTCCCGCACTTGATCAGCTCACCCGCCAGCGCGCCAAGCGGCTTGCCGTCGCGGAGCGGATGGTAAGCCACAGTGACGATGGTGCCAATCGGGAACTCGTCGACCGTCACACCCTGACGAGCGAGTTGAGCCGCCGAACCGGTCTCCACACCCATCACCGACGGCTTGCCGTTCTTCATCACGGTCTTGCCCGCGGTGTCCAATTCTTCGAACAACAGTTGGGCATGATTTGCGCCCGGAATGAAGCGAATCAGCTTGCCGGTGGCACTCTTCGTCTGCGTCATGTCGTACATCGCAAACGAATGATGCGCGAGGGCCGGCGTGGCGAGCATGGCTACCAGGCCGACCGTCAATAACGTTCTCATAAGACGACCTCGCGAATGGGTTCCATGATCCCCTCGTTCGACTATCGGCGCAATGCCCCTGGGCGGCGCTCAGAGATCGCGAGAGCGACAGCGGCCGACACTCCAGGAAGCGCAGGTCTCACGAGATCTGCGTATACTCAGGAGAAATCCACCTCACGATATCTGTCTCAATCGCATGGAAACAATCCTGATTACTGGTGGTGCGGGCTTCATCGGCACCAATCTGGTCAACTACGTCCTGCAACACTCTGCTGAGACGGTCGTGGTCATCGACAAGCTGACGTACGCGGCCAACCTGGGTAGCGTCGAAGCCTGGCGCGCCAATCCCCGGATCGCGTTTTTCCAGGCTGACATCGCCGACGAGGCCGCGATGTCGCGCATCGTGGCGGAACGACGGCCCCGCGCCATCCTCAACCTGGCGGCCGAGACCCATGTCGACCGCTCAATCGACTCGCCGCGCGCGTTCATTGATACGAACGTCTACGGCACATTCGTGCTCCTGGAAGTAGCCCGCCGCTTTCTCGCCGAGCTTCCAGACTCCGGACGGCGCGGCTTTCGTTTTCTGCATGTATCCACCGATGAGGTTTATGGCACGCTGGGAATGGACGGACAGTTCACAGAGGACACGCCGTACTCACCGAGCTCGCCCTATTCAGCGAGCAAAGCCGCCGCTGATCATCTCGTGCGCGCCTACCATCGGACCTACGGCGTCCCTGCGCTCATCACGAACTGCTCGAACAACTACGGACCGTTCCAGCACGCCGAAAAGCTCATTCCGCTGACGATTCTCAACGCGCTCGACGCGCGCGAACTTCCCATCTACGGTGACGGCGGCAACGTGCGCGACTGGTTGCATGTGACCGATCACTGCAGTGGACTATTGACGGTGCTCGAGCGCGGTACGCTGGGCGAGCAGTACAACATCGGCGGGGGCAACGAACAGACGAATCTGGTGATCGTCGACTCGATCTGCGCCCTGCTCGAAGAGCTCGTGCCTCCTGCCAAGAACCCGGCGATGAATGCCGCCGGCAAGAATCACTATCGCGATCTCAAACGTTTCGTCACCGATCGCCCCGGTCACGATCGGCGGTATGCAGTGGATGGTTCGAAGCTTCAGCGGCAGCTGGACTGGACGCCGCAGTACTCATTTCTGACCGGTTTGCGCGAGACGGTCAGCTGGTATATCGAGCATCGTGACCGGTTCAACGCGAGTCGACTGGGCTATGACCGTCAACGTCTCGGCCTGGGAACGGCCAGGGCGTAAGGCGCCGGACCTCCTCTCCTGCTCATGACATCAACGCAACGGTTGAAGGGAATCATCCTGGCCGGCGGGTCAGGGTCGCGGCTGTATCCGGTGACGCGAGGAGTCAGCAAACAGCTCCTCCCCGTCTTCGACAAACCGATGATCTACTATCCGCTGTCGACGTTGATGCTCGCCGGCATCAGAGACGTGCTGGTCATTACGACCCCGCACGAGCAGGACCTGTTCAGACGGCTGCTCGACGATGGCAGCAGTCTGGGCCTGTCGATCAGTTACGCAGCGCAGCCGAAACCTGAAGGACTCGCTCAGGCGTTCATCATCGGCCGCGACTTTATCGGTGCCGATCGTGTCGCGCTCGCCCTTGGCGACAATATCTTCTACGGCGCGCATCTCTCCGACTATCTGCGATCTGCCGCCGGACGCACTTCCGGCGCGACAGTCTTTGCGTACCGCGTGCGGGATCCCGAGCGGTATGGCGTCGTGGAATTCGATGCAGCCGGCCGCGCCGTCGGCATCGAGGAGAAGCCGTCGGCGCCAAAGTCACCTTTTGCCGTGACGGGTCTCTACTTCTACGACAACCGCGTGCTCGACATCGCAGCCGCGCTGCGTCCATCGGCGCGTGGAGAGCTCGAGATCACGGACGTCAATCGCCAGTACCTGGAGCGTGGCGAACTGCACGTGGAGCGACTGGCCCGTGGCATCGCGTGGCTCGACACTGGCACCCACGCATCGCTGACGCAGGCGTCCAGCTTCATTCAGGCACTCGAAGAGCGCCAGGGCCTGATGGTTGCCTGTCTCGAAGAAATCGCCTACCGGATGAATTACATCAACGCCGCCGAGCTCGAGCAGCTGGCGAGGGCGATGGAAACGAGTTCCTACGGGCAGTACCTCCTGCAAGTGCTGGAGGAAGATGCCTGAAATGCGGGTGATTCCCACGGCACTCGACGGCGTGATGATTATCGAGCCCGTCGTCCATGCCGATGCGCGGGGGTACTTCCTCGAGACCTTCCACGCGCGTACCTACGGAGCAGCGGGACTGCCGGTCGAGTTCGTCCAGGACAACGAGTCGCTGTCGGCGCAGCACGTGTTGCGCGGTTTGCACCTGCAACTGCGGCGGCCGCAAGGCAAGCTTGTTCGCGTGGTCCGCGGCGAAATCTGGGATGTCGCCGTCGACGTCCGGCCTGAGTCGCCAACCTTCGGGCAATGGGTCGGCGAGACGCTGTCGGATCGCAACTGGCGGCAGTTGTACGTGCCGCCCGGCTGCGCCCATGGCTTCTGCGTGATGAGTGAACAGGCAGTGGTCCACTACAAGTGCACCGCCTTTTACGACCGCGACGACGAGGTGGGTATCGCCTACGACGATCCGGCGCTCGCTATTCCGTGGCCGATCACCCAGCCTGTGCTTTCGCCCAAGGATCTGCGGAACATGGCATGGGCCGACTTCGTCGCCATGCTGGCATCGTTGCGCGACCGCGCCAGGCCGTAACGACCCCGCAGCACTGCCAATCCGGCTGACGCCGCAGATGACGACGCGTCGTCCGGCTGCAGGCGCACCCTACGGGGCCGGTTTCTTCCAGCCCTTCTCGAAATGCTCTTCCCAGTTCTGTGCCCAGGGACGGCCGAAATAGTCGATGAACCCGGGATCGATGAACGTCAACTGTGTTGGCCGGCCATCCGGGCCATTCATGATCGTGCTCTGCACGCGGCACTCGACATAGGTGAACCGCTGGTTCGGATCGTTCAGCGGCAGCGTCTTCTGCCACGGCGTCACCGCATGCACCGGCCGCACGAACGTTTCTGGATCGTAAAACGTGGCCTCGACGGTAATCGTCCGTCCGTCGGCTGACGGCGTGAACGTCTCGATCACCTGCATCTGATTACTGAACTCGAACATCGAATGCGAGAGCGTCCAGCCCTGGACGTTCTTCGTCCAGGCGATGAGCGCGTTGCCGTTCCAGAAACCGACGGTCTCACCGAACCACTGCGGGACTTTCTGCACGTGCTGGCGTCCGATGAGGACCCGGCGCAGCAGGTTGTCGGCAATGCCGGTGAGGAACTGCACCTGGTTCGGGTTCATCATCACTTCGATTGGCCCGCCATGCGACGCCTCAGCCCACCAGCGCATGAACCCTTCGGGATAGCAGAACGACGCCATCCACTGCGGCGCATTGCTGACCGCCTCGTGATAGTTCATCTGCACCATGCGCTTCTGGTATTCGGGTGTCAGCAACGAGACCACGGTCGCCGCCTGTACGTTGCGTCCCCAGATCCACTGGTCATCGCGGCCGCCGCGCTGGTAGTAGCCGTCCCAGTCGGGCAGCGTCTGTCGTGTATGCACGGTTGGACCGCCGGCCTTCTTCGCCTCGGCCATGAGCGCGTTGTAGTGCTCCTCCGCAGTCTTGTACGAATACGGACTGAGAATCTTCGAGACGGGATAGTCG
Source organism: Vicinamibacterales bacterium (assembly GCA_035647075.1). Taxonomy (GTDB): domain Bacteria; phylum Acidobacteriota; class Vicinamibacteria; order Vicinamibacterales; family UBA2999; genus Gp6-AA40. The sequence goes on from DASROF010000183.1 coordinate 32,947, forward strand.
AGATTGCAGTCGCCCCAGTGCGCCGGCCTGTTGTCGCGAGCCCACATATCGGTGAGCTGGCGCGGTGTGTTGCAGCGCGCGTATCGCTTGTCGGTCCAGGACTGGCGATCGAGGTAGAAGTTCTTCGTCGTGAATAGATCGCGAGCGAGCGGCGTTACGCCGGCCGGAGGCGTCGTCGAGGTCGGCGCGGGACCGCGACCGCGTCCGCGGCCCTCACCCTGAGCGCCAGGTCCGTTTCCCTGGCCGGGAACGATCACTTCACCACCACGGCCACCGCGTCCCTCGACTCCGCCCGGGTCGCCCTGAGCGCCCGTCGAAGGGCGTTGACCTGCAGCGGGAGCGACCAGGACCAATCCCGCAATGGCCAGCGCCAGACCGGTGGCCGCGATGACACTCGGACGTTGGCTCATCACGCCTCCCTGCGGTGATTATCGCTGATTCGCGCTCACCGCCCGCGGTCAGAAGTCGTACTTCAGCGCGAACTGCATGATCCGCGGATCCAGCGCGCTGGTAATGCGCCCGAACGTATTGGGCGCGCTGAAGTTCGCTGATGGATTGTTGTAGCGAGTCCAGTTCATCAGGTTGAACGATTCAACGCGCGCCTCGATTCGGTGCGTGTCGAGGCGAAACACTCTGACGAGCGAGATATCGACGTTGCGCGTGCCCGGACCGTAGATGTCGCCGCGGCGCTGGTGTCCATATTCGCCGGGCGCCGGAGCGGAAAAGGACGCGAAGTTCAGATAGTTCGAGGTCGAGTGGCGATCGCCATAAGGATCGCCATCGAGGTTCGCGCGCTGCCCGCCGATCCCCGTTCCGGCGGGGTCGCTGCTCACCGTCACCGTGAGCGGCGATCCCGACGAGACGCGGTAAATCATGCTGACGCGCCAGTTCGAGCCGATCGCGCGCAACAGGCGGTCATCGAACTCCGGTGTCTGATACCCGCCGGTGAGGTTGAACACGTGGCGCCGGTCTGCGGTACAGGCACCGTAGTCGTAATCAATGTCATTCGGGTTGACATACCCGGAATTCACGTTTGGAGTGGTGCCGCCCTGTGTGGGATGGCCCTCACACTTCGACAGCGTGTAGTTCGCGTCGACGCTGATGCCACGGCCACTGCGACGCTGGACGCCCAGCAGCATCCCGCGATACCTCTGCTCACCGACGGCCGTGTGTTCGTCAACGGCACCAAGGTATTTGCCGGTCTCCCAGTTCTGCATGGTGATCTTGCGGCGGAAATTGAGCGTTGCCGCCGTCGTGCACGGGTTGAACGTTCGCAGTCCGGTTGGCGTGTTGAGGGTGCATGACCCGGGGATGAATTGACCTTCGTTGAGCGAGCGGACGTTCCACAGGCGGTCGCTGTACGACCCGAGGTAGCTGACGTTTACTGCCATCGCACGCCCCAACTGCTGCTGGAACGTCAGGTTCCACGACTGCTGGCGCGGCGTTTTGATGTCAGGTGGTATCGAAATGTAGGGACCGAAGAGATTGAAGGGCGAATCCTTGCTGAGGGTGTACGGGAACGGGTTGGTCACACCGCTGCCGTTGAACGGATCGTCGAGCAGCTGCCCGTCCGCGAGACGGACTTCGGCGCCCCAGGGCTGAGCGACCGACGTGTTCAAGTGAAATTGCGCGTTGATGAAGTCATAGCCGAGCGCATACCCGCCTCGCAGCACGCTGGTGCCCGTTCCCGTCGGATCCCACGCGGCGCCGACCCGCGGCGACCACTGATTCCAGTGATTGTCCATCCCCGCGTTGCCGTTGACGAACCCGGGATCGCCGGGAAACAGGAATCCCGGCGGCGCATTGCTGAACACCGTCGTTTTCTGCCCGGCGAGGAAGCGATCCAGGTCGAAGTTGTAGATGGCGCCGTTGCGAATCTGCTGCGCGAGCGCCGGCTCCCATCGCACTCCGTAATTGAGCGTAAGCTTCGGCGAGGCCTTCCAGGTGTCCTGCGCGTAGAGACCGACGTACCACTGCTGCATGTCGAGCGTATTCGGCACCGCCTGAATGAATGCGGGGTTCAATCCGGCCGCCGACAGACGGCCGATGACGAAGTCACCGAGCCCGATACCCGTGTTCCCGCCGCCGAACGAGAACTGACCGGGCGAACGCACGTTTGCCTCCGACAGCGAACGCCAGAAGGCAAGACTGCCGCCGACACCGAACTGGTGGGCGCCGCGAATCATCGTCAGATCGTCGGTGACCTGGTACGACGGCGTCTTGAAGCGCGCTTCGCTTTCGGTCCCTCCACCGATTGTGAATCCGCCAGTGACGGACACCAGCATGTAGTCCTCGAGGTAGCTGAAACTCTTGATACCAACGTCGGCCGTGTCGAAGCCAACCGGCTCGTGGATGCGATGAATGTCGGTGTAATTGACGGCAACCCGCAGCGCGTTGACGGTGGTATTGCTCAGGACCCGGGTGTCGCCGACCGTCAGCGAGTGCGCGTACTGAATATTGCCGCCGAGCGATGACACCAGAATGTTGTCGGGGAGCACCTGCAGCGGCGGCGTGATTTCGACTTTCGTCAGCATGTACCGGCCGAACATCGAGTGGCTGCCCGACAGCTGCGCGTCCACCTTGCCGATGAACTGATGATCCTGCTGCGGACGCGTGCTTTCATACTGCACGCGCCCGCATTCGTCCTGCGGCTTGGGCAGGTGCGCCGCGATGGCTCGAGCCGCAGGGCTGATGAGCGAAGGTGAAATCCGGTTGTCGACGAATCCGCCCTTCATCGCCACACTCCGCCCGCAGGCCGGCGAGTTGAAGATGCTGAAGTCGCCGTTCAGCATCCGTTCGGTCGGCACGAACGCCTCGAGATCCGACGGAGTGCTCTTGAATTTGGTGCCCTGGTAGGCGCCGAAAAAGAAGAGCCGATCCCGAAGGATCGGTCCGCCGAACGTGGCGCCGAACTGATTCCGGTTCAGGCCGTCGTCCACACGCTTGCCGGTCGCAGGGTCCACCCGTGCGAACGGATCGGTCGCGTTGAAGCGATGATTGCGGAAGAACTCGAACAGATCGCCATGACGCGCATTGGTGCCCGATTTCGTCACCGCGTTGACCGATGCACCTGAGTGCATCCCGTTATTCGCGTTTGTCGAGCTCGTCTCCACCCGGAATTCCTGCATCGCATCGGGAAATGGCAGCGGCAGATTGAGGTTGTCGTACGGGTTGTTGTGGATCGCACCGTCGAGCGAGTACGCAACGCCAAACGTCTGCCCGCCGGCAACGGCGATTCCGACACCACCGGTCATCGAACGGCTCGTCGCGCCGGCGCCAGGTGGCTGCACGGCTGCTCCCGCCAGAACGATCAGGTCCGTCGCCTGGCGGCCATTGAGCGGCAGCGCTTCAATGCGCTCGTTTTCGATGACAGCCCCGATACTGGGGCTGCGCGTTTCGATGAGCGGCGCGGCCGCTTCAACGCTGACCGTCTCGGTGAGGCTGCCCACCGCCATGGTGACGTTGACGACAGGGTTCGCATTCACCTGCAGCACCAGGCCAGTGCGAACGAAGGAGCGGAACCCGGCGAGCATCGCCTCGACGCGATAGGGTCCGAGGGGCAGATTCGTGAGCGTGAACAAACCGTTCGCGTCAGTGACCGTCGACCGCTTGACGCCTGTCTCGGTCTGAATGGCGGTCACGTCTACGCCCGGCAGGACAGCACCCTGCGAGTCCGAGATGACGCCAGTGATCTGTGCGGTCGCCTGTGCGTACGCCGAAGACACGCCGAGCAGACCGAACAGCCCGATCGCGACGAGTAGACGTGCTGAGCGCTGCATCTCAATTCTCCCCTTGCCGTCAGCCGGCCCCGCGAAACGGTGAAAAGCGGGCGAAGTATACTCACCGCCGATCAGCTGATCAATCGGTGTGTGCGCGAGCATCCCCATTCACGACGATGCATTACGTCACCTTTTCCACCTCATCCAATCCAGGGCCACGGCTAGGGGCCCGCGTCGGCAACCGCGTTCTCGATTTGCAGGCGGCGCAGGTCGATGGACGCCGAGCCGCCCCGGATACGCTGCTGGAACTCATCCAGCAGGGCGCAGACGCATGGGCATTCGCTGCCGAGGTCGCTCGCGCGGAGGTCCGGCTCAAGCCGAACGCGACGTACGGAGTTGACGAGGTGCGCTGGCACGCGCCGATTCCGCGGCCACTGAAGAACGTCTTCTGCGTCGGACGCAATTACGCCGCCCACGCGAGGGAAAGTGCCGCGGCGTTGAACAGCGATCCGAAGCTCCCCGACGTTCCCGTGTTCTTTTCCAAAGCGCCGACGACCGTCATCGGCCCGTACGATGAGGTGTTGCGCCACGCTGCCGTGACTTCGCAGGTCGATTGGGAGGCAGAGCTCGGGGTCGTCATCGGTCGCGCCGGGCGCAACATCTCCGCCAGCGAGGCCCTGTCGTACGTCTTCGGCTACACCGTCCTCAACGACGTCACGGCTCGAGATCTACAGCAGCGGCACAATCAATGGTTCAAAGGCAAGAGCCTCGACGGCTCGTGTCCGATGGGGCCTGTCGTCGTCACTGCCGATGAGTTCGGCGATCCGCAGAACAAGCGAATTACTCTGCGAGTGAACGGCGTCACGAAGCAGGACGCGCGTACCTCGGACATGATCTTCACGGTGGCATCGATCATCGAATGGCTGTCGAAGGGCGTGACGCTGGAGCCGGGTGACATCATCGCCACCGGCACCCCGGAAGGCGTCGGCATGGGACGCACGCCGCAGGAATGGCTTCAGCATGGCGACGTCGTTGAAACGGAGATCGAGGCCATCGGTACGATGAAGAACGTGGTGAAGGATGTCTAGCCGCGAGGATCGGCTCGCCATCCGGGAGGTCATCGAGAACTGGGCGTTGTGGCGGGACGCTGGCGACTGGGATCGCTTTGCCACGGTCTGGCACGACGATGGCTGGATGACCGCGACCTGGTTTCAGGGACCAGCATCGGAATTCATCCGCGTCAGCCGCGACGGATTCGAGAAAGGCGTGAGCATCCTTCATTTCCTCGGCGGGTTCACGTGTGACATCACCGGCGCACGCGCCGTGTCGCAGACGAAGATGACGATCAACCAGCGTGCGACGGTGGACCAGGTGCTCGTCGACGTCGTCTGCACAGGCCGGTTCTACGACTTCCTCGAGAAGCGCGATCGCTGGGCCATCGTCCGGCGCCAGCCGATTTACGAGAAAGACCGGATGGATCCAGTCGATCCCGCCGCCTCACTGACACTGGATCCCGAACGACTGGCGCGGTTTCCCGAAGGCTATCGCCACCTGGCCTATCTGCAATCGAAGATCGGGTTTCCGGTGAAGAACAATCTGCCCGGCCTGCGCGGCCCCGCGGTGCAGAAGCTCTATGAAGAAGGGCATGCCTGGCTGGCTGGATCGCGGGCGGCTGGCGAGCCGCTCTGACGAAGAGTTCTAGGTTTGTGAAGTCGCGAAAACTCGGACCCTTTAACGTCTCGGCGATCGGCCTCGGCTGCATGAGCCTGTCGCACGCCTACGGCACGCCGCCCTCCGACGACGTCGCTGCCGCGGTGCTCCTGAAGGCGCTCGACCTCGGCTACACCCACTTCGACACCGCCGCGCTCTACGGCTTCGGCGCGAACGAAGCGCTGATTGGCCGGACGCTCAAGCAGCGGCGCGCCGAGTTCGTCCTGGCAACCAAGGGCGGGATGTTCAGAAACGCGCAGGGGCAGCGTGAGATCGACGGCCGCCCGGAGTCCGTCAAGCAGCACTGCGACGAGAGCCTGCAGCGGCTGCAGACAGATGTGATCGATCTCTATTACCTGCATCGATGGGACAAGCGAATCCCTGTCGAGGACAGCGTCGGCGCGGTGGCTGATCTCGTCAAGCAAGGCAAGGTCCGGACAATCGGCTTGAGCGAAGTCTCGGCCGCCACGGTTCGCAGAGCGCACCGCGTGCACCCGATTACCGCCGTGCAGACCGAGTACTCGCTCTGGACACGCAATCCCGAGGTGGCCGTCAGAGATACCTGCCGCGAGCTGGGAATCGCGCTTGTCGCGTTCAGCCCGCTCGGGCGCGGATTCCTCACGGGCGAGCTGCGTGATGTGTCGGCGCTGCCGCCGAAGGACATCCGGCTTGCGATGCCGCGCTTTCAGGGCGAACACTTCGAGCGGAATCTCGGCCTGCTTGCCGGGCTGTCGGCGATCGCGCGGGAGCAGCGGGTGACCATGGCGCAGCTCGTGCTCGCCTGGCTGCTGGCGCAGGGTGGCGACATCGTCCCGATTCCGGGAACGACGCGGGGCGATCACCTCGAGGAGAACGTCGGCGCGACGGAGATCACGCTGGCTTCGGACACGATTGCCAAGCTGAACGATCTCATCAACCCGCGCACGGTGTCGGGTGCGCGCTACAACGCAGCAACGCAGATTGAGATCGACACTGAGGAAATCGTTCTTCCGCCTGAAGGCGGAAGCCACGCGAGCCCTGTATGAGTACCGCATTCGAAGTCACGCCTGGCTGGCTCGTCTATCACCCGAACCCCTCGGTCCCGCGATTCGCGGTCCCTGCGGGCGCCGTTGACGCGCATTGCCATGTCTTCGGTCCTGGCGAGCAGTTTCCCTACGCAGCCGAGCGCAAGTACACGCCCGTCGATGCCTCGAAAGAGCAGCTCTTTGCTCTTCGCGATCGGCTTGGCTTCGATAAGAACGTCATCGTGCAGGCGACGTGTCACGGTAGCGACAACCGCGCGCTGGTCGACGCGTTGCGTGCATCGAATGACCGTGCACGTGGGGTCGCCACAGTCAATCGGAACGTCACCGATCACGAGCTCGAGGACATGCACGCTGCTGGCGTTCGCGGCACACGGTTCAACTTTGTTCGTCGCCTCGTGGACTTCACCCCGCGCGAGGTCCTCACGGACATCGCCAACCGGATTGCGCCGCTCGGCTGGCACGTCGTGGTCTATTTCGAGGCAACCGACCTGCCGGAGCTGTGGGACTTCTTCACCGCGTTGCCAACGACGATCGTTGTGGATCACATGGGCCGTCCGGACGTCCGGAAGCCGGTGGACGGCCCGGAGTTCGAGCTGTTCGTGCGCCTGATGCGCGAGCACGACAACATCTGGTCGAAAGTCAGCTGTCCAGAGCGTTTGAGCGTCACCGGTCCGCCTGCGCTCGATGGCGAGCGCCACGCATATCGTGACGTCATTCCATTCGCGAAACGGCTCGTCGAAACGTTCCCCGATCGGGTCCTCTGGGGCACGGACTGGCCGCACCCGAATCTGAAGGATCACATGCCCGACGATGGTCTTCTCGTGGACTGGATCCCTCATATCGCGGCCACGCCGGACCTGCAGCGCAGACTGCTTGTGGACAATCCGATGCGGCTGTATTGGGCGAGTTCGTAGTTGGATAGTTGGATAATTGGATAGTTCGTAGTAGTTGGTAGACTACGAACTGACTACGAACTGACTACGAACTACTAACTATCTAACTAGCCAACTATATGAAAATCTGCCTCGCAGGCACGGGTGCCATGGGCGAGATTCACGTCAAGGCCCTCAAGAAGATCGACGACGTTCAGGTCGTCGCGGTGGCCGGACGCACGGATGCCGGCGTGAAGGAATTCGCGGAAAAGTGGAATATTCCGTACTCGTCGACGAATCTCGAGGAGTGCATTGACCGTCCGGGCGTGGACGCGGTGCTCCTCACGACGCCGAGCGATCAGCATCACGATCAGACGGTGCTCGCACTGCGCAGAGGCAAGCACGTGCAGGTTGAGATTCCGATGGCGTTGAGCCTGGCCGACTCACAGCACATGCTGGACGAGTCGCGAAAGGCCGGAAAAACGCTGATGGTGACGCACACGCGGCGTTTCGCGAACCCGCACCGTGAAATCCACAAGCGCATCCGCGCGGGTACCTTTCACCTCCATCACATGGTCGTCGAAACGTACTTTTTCCGCCGGACGAACCTGAACATGCACGGCCAGCCGCGCTCCTGGGTCGACAACCTGCTCTGGCATCACGGTTGCCATTCAGTGGACCTGGCACACTGGGTGTTGGACGAGCCGAACTGGGACGTGTGGGGCCAGAAGGGACCGGATCACGGCGACCTGAAGATCCCGATGGACATCAGTGTGGCCATGAAATCGAAGAAGGGTCCGCTCTTTACGATGGCGATGTCGTTCAACAACAAGGGACCGTTCGGCGGGTTCTATCGCTACATCGGCGAGGAAGACACCTACAAGGTGTACCGCGATTCGATGACCGACAGCGACGGCAATGAGGTTGTGTTCGAGGACATGACGGCGGCATTCGACCGTCAGGACATCGAGTTCGTCGGCGCCATTCGCGACGGGCGGGAGCCGGAGTCGAGCGCCGCCAGCGTGGTGCCGACGATGGCGTTGTTGGACAAAATAGACAAGTCGATGAACCGGTAGAGGCCCGTCTTGAGACCGGCCTGAGGAGACAGTCATGGGTGAGATCGTCGCAGCACTGGGCACCTGCCACACGCCGTACTTGTTCACGCGGCCGCCGGACGAGAACGCCCAGCAGCTCGATCAGGCTGCCGCCGCCATCCAGGAGCTCGGCAAGGCACTCGACGAGAGCAAGCCGGACGTGATCCTGATGTTCGGTGCCGACCATGTCGAGACGTTCTCGGTCACGTGCGTGCCGTCATTTGCGATCGTGGCCGGTAATCGCGCGATCGCGAAGTTCGCCGGCCGCGAGCACAACCTGCCGATCCATCGTGAGATGGCCGAAGACATCCTCAACAAGCTCGTCGTCGAACACAACTTCGACATGGCGTACTCAGAGGATGCGGAGCTCGGCCACGCCTTCTCGATTCCGTTCGAGTTCCTGATCGGCAAGCGCAACATCCCGGTGATCCCGTTCTTTACCAACGTCTACGTTCCACCGCTGCCGACTCCGCGGCGGTGCGAGGCGCTCGGCAAAGCAATCGCACAGATCGTCAAGGGCCGCAAGGAACGAGTGGCGATTGTCGCCAGCGGCGGCATGTCGCATTTCCCCGGCACCACCAAGTACACGAGCCCGGAGTTCGATTTCGACCGCTGGCTCGTGTCGCAGATGGAAGCCGGCAACGCAGACGCGCTGCTCAACATGAGCGGCAGCCAGCTCGACGAAGTCGGCAACACCGAGATGCTGAACTGGGCCGTGATGTACGGCGCGATCGGCGCGCGGCCGGGCGAGCTGATCGACTACATCCCCACCTGGCACCACGGCCTGTCGATGATGCGGTTCCTCCCTGAGCGGGCACGCAAGCAGGCGCCGACGAAGGTGGCGGAAGAGTTCGGCGGCTTCCATTTCCAGAACCAGGGCTACCAGTTCTACAAGCACCCCCCCGCCGAGGCGTATGCGCTCAACAAGCTGCTGTTCGAGTCGCGACACAGTCAGCCGCTCCGCGACCGGATTGTGGACGACTTCGAAGCCGTCGCGACCGAGTACGGGCTCGAGGGTGGCCAGCGTCAGGCGGCGCGCGCCATGATCGATGTGGCGAAGGGGCCGCTTGTGAGCGACCACGTGAAGCCGCTCGCCGACGCCGGCTGCCATCCGCTACAGGCGCTGATGTCGTTGCATGTCATCTACTCGACGACGCACAAGGCACGGGCGCAGCAGCTGGCTGGCGCCGGAAAGAACTGATCACGACGCATTCACCTAAACGACTCTACCCGCTGGTTCCTGAGGGGACACATTCGGCCGACTTCTTCGAGCCGAATCGTGGCACCCATCTCCGTCATCCGACGCACCGGCGCATCGTCGTTCCGCAGACCCTGTCAGAGCTGACCGGACCTGTTTTTCCGTACACCGGCCTGGGCAGCCCGGACACCGACCTGACGCGCCAGCACGGTGGCGAGCCGATCGGGGAGCGCATCATCCTTCACGGCCGCGTGCTGGACGAGGATGGGCGTCCGGTCCCGCAGACGCTGGTGGAAATCTGGCAGGCGAACGCGGCGGGGCGCTACGCGCACGGTGTCGACAACCACGCAGCACCGCTCGATCCGAACTTCTCAGGAACGGGTCGGGCGATTACAGACGCCGAGGGTCGCTATCGGTTCCTGACGATCATGCCGGGCCGCTATCCGTTTCAGAACCATTACAACGCCTGGCGGCCGGCACACGTGCACTTCTCCGTGCTCGGACCGAATTTCCTGACGCGGCTGGTCACGCAGATGTTCTTCCCTGGCGATCCGCTACATGCCTTCGACCCGATTTATCAGGGTGTTCCCGCCGGCGCCCGCGATCGCGTTGTCGCCGCCTTCGATATCGAAACCACGGAGCCGGACTGGGCGCTGGCGTTCAAGTTCAACCTCGTACTGCGCGGTCGCGACGCGACGCCGCTCGGGATCTAAGGCCCAAGGCCCAAGGGCCAAGGGCTAAGGGCTAAGGCCTAAGGATTCAGGACTGATCTGAAGCGTCGTTCTTCGCTTAGGCCTTGGCCCTTAGCCCTTAGCCCTCGATTCGCGCGCGGCGAGCAGTTGCTGCAACACCTGCTGCGCCCCGGGTGAATCGGGCCTCAGGCGCACGGCCGCCTGCGCCGCCGCAATCGCTTCGTCGATTCGCCGCTGCAGTCCGTACGCAACCGCCAGATTCTGATAGGCGTCGGCGTGGAGCGGGTTGATCTCCACGACGCGCCGCAGGTGCGCAATCGCCTCGTCCAATTGGTTGCGCGGCCCGAGGATCACCCCGAGGTTGAAGTGCGCGTCCGCATTTTCCGGATTGAGCGCGATCGCCGCCTTGAACTCGCGGATCGCTGGATCGGGCTGACCCGCCACGAGTAGACCCGCTCCAAGATTGAAGCGCACGGAATCGTCCTTCGGCTTCAGCTGCACGGCCGAGCGAAGATGCTGCAACCCCTCGGCGAGCCGCCCCTGCGCCTGCAGCACCGTACCGAGGTTGCTGTGCGCCTCTGCGTCGCGGGGATTCAGGCGCAACGCCTCTTCGAGCTGCGCCTGCGCGTCGGCAACGCGTCCCACCTGCAGATACCGTGTCGCCAGGATATTGTGCGCGGCGGCGACGCGCGGCTCGAGCCTGACGTCCAGCTCGGCCGACGCGATGGCGGCGAGCAGTGAGCGACGGACGAAGTCGGAGTTGAGCAGCGGCGCGTCCTCCGCGCGGCGCGGCACGACTTCGATCCAGAGGTGCCCCATCTCATCGGTCGAGCGGGGTCCCGATCGCACGAGCTGTGGCGACCGGTTCGGGTTGTTCGGATTCGCCGCGGAGTTGTCGTACGTGAAGCGCATCGACAGCCGGGTGCCTCGCGGGAGGAACACAGGCGATCGATACCGATACCGGTCCTGCCAGCGAAAGTCCCACCGGCGGATCCACAGTAGATCCTGTTGCGAACCGTCTGGAAGCGTCGCCGTACCGCGCATCTCCTTCGCGAGGTAGTGCGCATGCGGATAGATACTCACCGCGTCGACGTCGACCGGGAGCACATAGCTGTCCTCGACGACGTAATTCGCGTCGCCGGGGGGAATCGCGATACCGTGCGCCTCGAGTTTTACGCTGATCGGCGTGCGCGATGGCGGCGTGTCTGAGAAGTACAGCCCGATCGTCGGCTGCACCTTTTCGCTCTGTGCACCCGCGATCATGTGAAGCAGCAGGATGAAGTCGGTGCCGGGATTGAGTGTCCACGCGTTGTCGGCCGGCTCCATGACAGGCACCTTGCCCGGCGACCAGCCGTACACGTTCTGCACCTGACCGTTGTCCATCGTCGCGAAACCGGGACCCGGTTCGGCGCGATCGAGCGCGCGCGACACGCGTCCGAGATCGATCGCCAGGTCCGCGTGGTGGAGCACCTGTGGGCGATCGGCGCGGAACTCCACGCCACGCACGTAGCGCGGCGCGGTAATCGCAACGGGAATGACGAAGTTGCGGAACACGTCGCGGCTTCCTGGCTGCAGCACGTACG
>DASROF010000184.1:0-6776 GCA_035647075.1 Vicinamibacterales bacterium
CGTCCAGGCCGTTCGCTGCTTCTCAGCCGTGGCGACGCGGGCGGCCGCGACGGGCGCACGCGAAGGAATCGTGGCGGCAACGTCCTGTGCCGTCGCGCCAACAGACGGGTAGAACTTCGACAGCCCGGCTGGCAGCCCGGCGACAATCGATTCTCGTTCATCGGCGAGCCGACTGGACAGCGCCGCCGAATCGAGGCGATCGGTCCGGATCACCTTACCGAGAGACGACAACACGAGAGACGTCGCGATGCTGAACATCGATCGTGCTGTGGCCTTGCTTACCCCGGCATCGCTGGCGAGCGAGTCCGCCATGTTCGAGGTCCGATTTCCCAGCAGGAGTGATTGAATGAAATCCGACGAGGTGACCTGGCTCGATCCGCTGATGGCACGGGAGACGAGACCTTCGGTGCGATCGGGCAAGGAAAGATCGTTGGCTGGCTCAACGGCCATCGCATGGATTTGAGCCATCGCCTCGGGATCATCCGCGCGCATCGCCATGCTGGCGGTTATTGCGCGAACTGCTGCGCTCAGTCCCGTTTGGACATGCGAAGCCGATTCGCCGGTGGCTGCGCTGAACCTGGAAATCAACCCCGAGCTCATGGATTGAGCAATGGTGTCGACGAGCGAAGTTGCCATGCGGACCTCCCGTGCGTTCTGCCTCACCGGCGGTGGAGCGCGTCACAGAAGAACGTCTCAAGGCATGCGCCACGCATATGTGCGGGATTCCGGAGGGTCTATCGAGTGCGCACCAGCTGGATGGCGAAGTACCGTGATCGCCTAACGGAGAGCCTCTCCGAGCAGCTGAATCGCGTCTCGAAGCTGGTCATCGCGCATGTACGGCGCCGGTCCAAGCCGCAGCACGTCTCCACGTGCGTCGCTGCGCACGCCACGTTGGCGCAATCGTCGCGCGACGTCGGCTGCGTCGTTCGTGCGAATCGCCAGAAAGCCTCCGCGACACTCGTCCGGCATCGGTTCGACGAACGCGACCGATGAAGGACAGTCGAGTTGTTCGAATTCGGTTTTCAGCAGTTGCACTTGATCACGGTTGATGGCGTGGAGTCTGTCCACCGTCAGTCCCTGCTCCTGGAAGAACTCGAACACGGCAGCCGCCCGGTAGTGCGATGTCGGGTCGTAGGTCGCACCGCCAAACGCGCGCGCGCCCGGCCCGTAGATGACGCGTCGATCGCCGGCCCGTTCGAGCGAGTTGAACTCGGTGAACCAGCCGGTCAACACCGGCCGCATCGTGGTGTGCGGTGGAATGCGCAGGAAGCAGTTCCCCTCACCGAGCTGACAGTACTTGTACCCTCCACCGGTGACGAACACATCCTCCAGATCGGCGCCGAGGCTGAACGGCACGACATTGAGCTGATGATAGGCGTCGAGTAAGAGCGGGACGCCGTCGCGCCTGCAGGCGGCCGCGAGCCATTCGACTCCGGGAACGATCGCGGCCGTCTCGAAGAGCACCGACGACACCATCACGCACGCCGTCCGCGCGTCGAGCGATGCCGCCAGGCGCTCGGCTAACGTGTCGACCGGCGTCGCCCGTACGCTGACGGTCTCGAGGCCCTCTTCGGCGAGGCGCGTGACCTGCCGGCGAAGGCTATGGAACTCGCCGTCGGTGGTGACGAGCCGTGGGCGGTCGCGCAGCGGAAGCGCTGACAGCCACCTCGTCACGAGTTCGTGAGTGTTCTGGCCGAGCGCGATGTTTTCGGCGCTGTCGCCGAGCAGTCGTGCAAACCCCGCCCGAACGCGGGCGGCCTGGACCTCGGCCTTCTCCCATTTCTCGTCGACGTACTCGGCGGCATCGAGCCAGGCGCGCTGCTGCGCGTCGAATCCAACATCCGGCCATGCCTGGTGCGAGTGGCCGGTCAGCAGCAGCCGTTCGCCGACGCGGAAGCGTGAATAGTGGTGCGCGAACGGATTCGGGGTCGGCACGGCCATGCGCGAGGATCCTACAAAGCAGGTGCTGTCGGCTCAGCGCCCGAGCTCGATCATCACACCTGAGACCTCGCGTCCAGGCCGGATGTCAATCCCGGTCCTCGTCACGTCAATGCCATCAAGGCGCACGACCGGCAGTGGACGCAGTGCGAGCGTGCGGCTGCCTCCAGGTATCGCCACTACGTTACTGACGCGGATGATGGTGCGTCGGGGCCAGGTCTGGAATTCGAAGGCGCCGTCCGCACCGACAACGCCTGCATCGTTGGGCCCGGCCGGCCCTTCGTTGATGAGCGGTATTGCGCTGACGGACAAACCCTGAACGGCCACGCTGGGTGGAGCCATGACGCGGCCCCGTACCGTGACCCTGCGGATCGGTTCCAGCCGTACACCGATGACGTCGGCGTCGGCCATTGTGATCCTGGCGCCCGACATGACGGGATTCGTGCCCTGCGACATCGCACGGGCTCCCTGGCCATCGGTCGTCTGCAGTGAGTAGACGCCGGGCGGCAGCGCAGGCGACGTGAACGAACCGTCACGGGATATCGACAGCGTGGTACCGCCGACGCCGAACAGAGGCGAACCGAGTCCAAGCTGGATGATCCCGTTCGACAGTGGACGCCCATTCGAGCCGATCGCCACGCCTGAAATCACGGACACGCGAGCGGGGATGAGCCGGATGTCTACTTCGATCGGCTCGCGACCGCCTACCGTCACCTCGCGTGCTTCCGAGCTCTCGAGCGCACCAGGGTAATAGGTGATGGCATGGCCGCGTCGGTCGGCGGGCGCGACCGGCAGCATCCGTGGCACGGCAACAACGAAATACTGGCCTTCCGGGACGTTGGTCAGACGATACTCACCGCGCTGATTGGTGAGCGCGAGCAGCCGCACATTGCGCGGCCCTAAGAGACGTATGTCGGTGCCTACGGGGACGACCTCGTGCAGCACTGTCACCAGCGCGCCGACGGCGGCGGCTCCGGAGGCAGTGACGCGTCCGGCGATGACACCGGGTGTCGGGGGCGGCTGGGGCGGGGCCGGTGTCAGCCGCTGCGCGACTGCCGGCAGGACCATTACAAGGGATAGTGCCGCGACCGCGGTGAATCGCACGGCGCATTTGTACAGCAACCTCGCGCCCACTGCTACAGCCTGGGTGAGCCCGGCCGGCGAGGAAGGGCTAGAATCGCGGCATGCGAATCCTGGCACTCGTCGCCCTTGCCCTCGCAACCGTCAGCCTCAGCGCCCAGACCACTCCGCAGACGACGAAGCCGATGAAGATTGGGTTCATCGGCTCCGGCAACATCGGCGGTGCCATCGGCGAATTGATGGCGCGCGCGGGTCACGAGGTGTTCTTTTCCTCGCGCAATCCCGACAACCTGAAGCCACTCGTGGCGCGTGTCGGCCCACATGCACGCGCGGGCACACCGAAGGAGGCGATTGCCTTCGGCGACGTCGTGTTCATCGGCGTGCCGTACTCGTCGATGCCGCAGATCGGCCAGGACTATGCCGCCGCGCTGAAGGGCAAGATCGTGCTGGACGCCGGCAATCCCAACCCGCGACGTGACGGCGCGATCGCTGAGGCCGCGGTCGCAAAGGGTGCCGGGATCGCCACGCAGGAGCATCTGCCTGGCGCGCGCATCGTCCGCGCGTTCAATCAGTTGAACAACAAGGTCTTCCTCAGCGAGGCGCATCGCGCGGGCGAGAAAGTGGCGGTGCCGCTGGGAGGCGACGACAAGGAGGCGCTGGCGATCGCGGCGCGCCTGGTGACCGACGCCGGTTTCGATCCCGTCATCGTCGGCTCGCTCGCGGAGAGCAAGGCGTTCGACTCGAGCGCGCCGATCTTTCTGAAGACACTCACGGCGCGCGAGCTGCGGGTTGCCCTGAAGCTTCCGCCGCAATAAACCGCAGTGGAACTAGTGTCCAGCTTCAGCCGCACTTGTCACATGCAAACACGGATCGCTGTCGTCGTCGCGTCCCTCATCGTTGCTTCGAGCGCGGCAGCGCAGAATGCCGACCGCTATCGTGGCGGGTGGAGAACAGATGATGCGGACCCGCACACCTACGAATTTTCCATTCGCGGCGCCCGCGTTCGCGGTATCTACTGCACGTTGTGCAGCGATGCCACGACGCTGGCGTTCATCGACGGAACTTTAGGGGCGGACGACATCACCTTCGTCGTCACGCACGTGCGACCCGACGGCCGAACCGCGTATCAGGACAAGGCGACGGCGCGAATCGAGGGCGACCGGTTGATCGTCACGGGCACGAGTGGCGCGCCGCGGGGAGGCAAGTTCCAGCGGACGTTGTATCGCGACACGCGCGGTCCCGATCCACTCCCGGTTCCGGTGGCGTGGTTTCCTGATGCGTCGGGCAAGCTCACGATGCTTGCCGCAGTTGGCGGTCGCGCGGGTGGAGCGGCGCGAGGTGCGGCCGCGCCTCCCGTTCCGCTGCTACTGCCTGGCGTCGCGATCACTGGATCCGGCCCGGCACCAGCAGCCCCGGCGCCTCCCGTCGGAGGCCGCGGTTGGCTGCAGCCCGGACCCTGGAAGAACCCGCTGACCGTCGATGACGTCGTCGGCGCCTGGATCGGCTTCGGCACCGGCGTCAATAAGCAGTACTTCATCTTCCGCCGCGTCGGAAACGGGCTGCGCGGCATGGTGTGCGGACGCTGCGACAATCCCTTCACGCTGGCGGCACTCGACGACGTCGAGATCCGCGGGGACACGCTGCACTTCAAGATCCTTCACGACGGCTGGGGCGACGCGCCGAGCCTGCCGTTCGACAAGTGGGTGACTGCCCGGATTGTCGCCAACGAGATGCGCGCTGTTTTCGAAACGCCGACGGACGCCGGTGGCCGCGGTGTGACCGGTACGCCACCAAGCGGCGGGGCGGGAACCACCCTGATCGGTCCTGTCGCAATCGAGGCGACGACCAGTAACGATTCCCGACCCGGTCGATAGGTAGATCGAATAACGCTATTTCGGCGTGACGCGGTAGATGCCGCCGGGATTCGCGTCTTCAGCAATCCATATGGCGCCGTCCGGCGCCACTTCCACGTCGCGCACGCGGTGCCCCACGCCCCAGCGCTCGGCGATCGTGGCGCCTCCCTTACCGTCGAACGTGATGCGGTTCAGAGACTGTGTCCCCATGCCGCCGATGAACGCCGACCCCTTCCACTGCGGAAAGAGGGCTCCGTTGTAAAACGTGAGGCTGCCCGGGGCAATGACAGGATTCCAGTAGATCACCGGCTTCGTCAGATCCGGCCGCGTATCAGGACTCGGGATCGGCACGCCGTCGTAGTTGTTCGCGTACGACACCAGCGGCCAGCCGTAATTCTTGCCAGGTTCGATGAGATTCAACTCGTCGCCGCCGCGCGGTCCGTGCTCCACTTCCCACAGACGGCCATCAGGTCCAAAGGCCAGACCATACGGTGTCCGGTGACCGGTGGACCACGTCTCCGCCGGCGCCAGGTTCGGGCCCGTGAACGTGTAGGTGCTGACGACCGCCGCGGTCTTCGCTTCCTCGGTATTGCGTGGCGGATTGATCAGCGGAATGCTCGTCGCGCCGGTCTTGCCAGCCATCGGATTTCCGGGTGCAGGTTTGCCGTCGAGCGTGAGCCGGAGGATCTTGCCAACCTCTGTGTTCGGATCCTGAGCCGGTGTAAAACGCTGACGATCGCCGACCGTCAGGAACAGGTACTGCCCATCCGGAGAGAACGCGATCTGCGCGCCAAACTGACCGCCGCGACCCTTCGGCATGTCGTGCCACAGTACCTGCAGCCCGTCGAGGCTCGCTTTGCCCTCGCCGATGGTCAGCCGCGCGCGCGCCAGCGCGAGGCCCGAGACACCCGGTGTCGCGGGGTCGGGCTCCGCATACGTGAGGTAGACGCTGCGATCGGTCGCGTACTTCGGCGACACGAACACGCCGAGCATGCCGCCCTGTCCCTGGTAGAGGACCGCGGGCACGTTATCGACCGGCGTTTTCATGCCCTGCTGCGTGACCAGCCACACCGGACCGACCTTCTCGGTGACGAGCATGCGTCCATCTGGCAGGAACGCGATGCGCCACGGCAACTGGAACGTCGCCACCTGCGTCATGGTGAAGGGCAGGTTCGGATCGGACTTCATCTGGCCCGCGTTGAATTGCGCGCACACTGCTGCGCCTATGACTGTGACGATAAGTGCCGCGCCGAGAAACGTCTTCATACAACCTCGCGAAGTGTCAGGACTGTGTGGGTGTGGACTCGATTGTAGCCGGTTCGCCTACTTGGCCGGCGTCGGACTGCCAACGCTGGGAGGTAGCGGGAAGTTTCCATCGTACGGCGGCCAGTTGGGGACCGGTTGTTCCGGCGGTGGATAGAACATTGCCGCGTACACGAGATGGATCTTCGCGTTGTCGATGAAGAACCACTCGCTGAACATGTTGCGGCGTGTCGGAGAACCGGCCTTGCGGAGAAACACGGCGAGCGCAAGCACGGCCTGCGCCTCTTCGTCCACGATCGGATAGCGGCGCCCAGCGACGATCGAGGCGTTGAAGTTCTCAAGGCCGGCGGCGCAGTCCCCGCCAGGAGGGCCGCCGTTGCGCCCCGCTCGCCCCGTCATCACCGTCCCGTTCTCGACACGCGTGCAGCCGGGCTCGTGCTCGATGATGTTGCCGTCGTGCGTCGTCAATCCGTCAAAGTAGCTGTTGGTAATCGCGATCAGCGATTCCCGTGCGAGTCGCTGCGCTTTTGGCACCGTGCGCTCCGGCGGGGGATTGGCGATCAGGCTCTCGGCGTTGAAGACGTTGCCGTTCGGTCCGTTCGGTCCGAACTCGCCCGCGCGCGCGACGATCCATTCGGCTTC
>DASROF010000185.1:0-9167 GCA_035647075.1 Vicinamibacterales bacterium
CTCACCATCGATCTCGCGGCCACAACAGACGTGAAGTAAAACCACGAAGAACACGAAAGGGATCGAAGAACACGAAGAATACTCTTCGTGTTCTTCGATCTCTTCGTGGCCTTCGTGGCTATTAGTGACTTCCCGGAATCAACGTTTGCTGTGCTTGGCGAAGAACCCGAAGATATCCGGAGCGCCGGTGGTGAGCACGCTGCCGTGGTCGCCGCCCGCCACTTCGACGTACTCATGCGGGATCTTCAGCTCCTTCATCTTCTCGATCCAGAGACGCGCGCCGGCAACGGGGACCAGTGTATCCATATCGCCTTGCACGATCATCATCGGCACGTTCTTGGCCGGCTCGAGGCTGAACGTATCGGGCGTCATACCCGCAGGCGCGGTCGCTGGAGCTTCCGCACCGATGGCCGCCCAGATGGAGGCGTACTTCACGCCCAGATAAATCGTTCCAGCGCCGCCCATCGAATGACCCATCAGATAGGTCCGGTTCGGATCGACGTTGAATTCCTTGCGGATCATGTCGAGAACGTTCATCACGTCCTTTTCGCTCGCTTCGTGGAGTTTGGCGGGATCGGTGATGGCCGTTCCTCCAGGCCCCGCCGCTCGTCCCGCGGGTGGTGCCTGAGGGGCGCCGGCTGGAGGGGCGCCGGCTGCAGGTGCTCCGGCTGGAGGCGCGCCGCGCCGGCCGCCGGGGCCGCCGCCGTTGTATCGAGCAGGCGTTCCGTACCAGCCGCCCGAGTTGTAACCCATCGGGCCGACCATGATGTAGCCACCCTCTTCGGCCAGCTGCAGCGCGTTGGCGCGCATCATGGTGTTTTGATCACCGCCCAACCCGTGCAGCGCGACGATCAGCGGATTCTTCTTGTCCGGGCTGACCTTCGATGACACAAACACGGCGTACGGAAGCTGTTCGCCGGTGTCTGTGAACAGGTACGTGCGCTGCTGAACACGGGGATCGACCGCTCCCCGTCCACCGCGCCCCGGCGCAGCGGCCGCGGCAGGTGCCTGTTGCGGAGCGGGCTGTTGAGCGAGCTGGACCTGTGTCGACGCGATCAGGAAGCCCGCGGCCAGCGCAGCAACAAGGCCGGCTCTGTTTACGAAACGTGAAGTCATCGGTCCTCCCATCAAGACTGGAACTCGAGATGTGTAGAAACACGCATGTTGTAAGGGACCATTACTACTCGCGGCAAATCGTAGCCGTCGATCGACGGAAACGCAACGGATTCGACGTCCTGGTCCGGTACTCCTCAGAGATTCATCACGTCGGCGACGTAGTCGCGCTCCCGGTACTCGAACCAGTCGAAATCAGCGGGCTTGCCGGTACCGGCCAGGTCCTGGCACGCCATGCCGACGAAGGCACCGGTGAAGTTCGGCAGTCCAGGCGCCGTGGCTTCGTCCGACAGGATGCTGGCATCGAGGACCTGCGGGAGCCATTGCCAGGTGCCGGACTGGACCCGCCAGGCGAAGAGGAGCCGCTCGAAGTCGACCTCGACCCGCAATTCGATTGGCACGCCCGACGGGATCGAGACCGGCGGCGTGAACGCGTCGGCCATCACCTGGTCGGGGAACGCTGACATCACGCGCAGGTGCTTCCCGGTGGTGTCCCGTGACACGTAGAGGTAATGAAACTTGGCGCTGTTGTAGTAGCAGAGGAGACCCGCCATCTGTTGAAAGTGATCCGGCTCGAAGTCGATCACCGTTACGGCGCTGAAGCAGTGCGCCTGCTGCCGGCGCGCGACCAGTGCCTGAGTGAAGAGACTGCCGATCGTCTCCCGGCCGAACAGCCGCAGATGGCCTTTTCGGGCACGCAGACTGAACACCCGGTCGGCATCCGGTGTCCTGAGCCACTGAAACTCGATCGGCAGCGCCTCCGTATCGAACTCCTCGCGCGGCGGCGGCGCCGACGCAGTGCCCGTCGCAACGCCCGCGCCCTCCGGGGCCGGCACATCGACGGATGGACTTCCTGCGCCGTCGATCGTCCGCAGCCACCCGTCGTCACCCCACACCATCGGCTGAATCGCGGTTTCACGCCCAAGGGTGCAGCGCCCGCGATTCGGGAGCGGCCGGCCGCAGAGATACACCATGTAGGTCTGCCCTGCTGGCGTGTCGACGAGATCGGCGTGGCCCGCCCGCTGCAGCGGAGCATCGGGACGATCGCGCGCGGTGAGGATGTAGACGTCCGGATGAAGCTCGTACGGCCCGTCAATGACGCGCGACCGCGCCATCGTCACGGCGTGGCCCCAGCCGGTTCCACCCTCCGCCGTCAGCAGGTAGTACCAGCCATCGCGTTTGTAGAGATGCGGCGCCTCGGTGAAGCCGATTGGCGTACCCGTGAAGATCAACTGCCGTTCGCCAAACAGCTGCTGGGCCGCAGGCGAATACTCCTGCAACACGATCCCCGCAAACCGGTTCTGAGCCGGCCGGTGATCCCAGAGCATGTTGACCAGGTACTTCCGACCATCGTCGTCATGAAACAGCGAGGGGTCAAACCCGCTGCTGTTCAAGTAAATCGGGTCGGACCAGTCGCCGTCGATGCTCTGGCTCGTCACCAGGTAGTTGTGGAAATCGCGCAGCGACGCGCCGGGCGCGCCCGACGCCGACGATCGGCCGTAGCGCTTCACGTCCGTGTAGATCAGATGAAACAACCCATCCTGATGCGTCAGGCAGGGCGCCCAGATACCGCACGAGTCCGGATCACCGCGCATGTCGAGCTGACTGGCCCGCCTGAGCGGCCGCGTCAGCAGCCGCCAGTGCACGAGATCGCGTGAGTGATGGATCTGAACACCCGGGTACCACTCGAACGTTGAGGTGGCGATGTAGTAGTCGGAGCCAACGCGAACGATCGACGGATCGGGATTGAACCCGCGCAGGATTGGATTGCGAATCAGCACGTCTCGCGGCCGCTAGGTGGCAATGGGAACTGTTTCATGACGCCGCTCGCGCACGACGCTCCAGAGAACGACCGCGCCGAGCAGATCGAGCGCCGCCAGGCCGACAAAGAACGGGGCGTAGCCGACGCGCATGACGAGCGCGCCCATCAGCAACGAGAAGATCAGCACGCCGGCGTTTCCGCAGGTGCCGGCCATGCCAGCGACCGTCGCGACCTCATTGCGTTTGAAGAGATCGGACGCCATGGTGATGACGGTCACCGAAAGCGTCTGATGCGCAAACCCGGCGAGACTCAATAGCGCCACGGCGACGTACGGGTTCTGCACCGTGCCGGCGAAGGCGACGCCCATCATCAGCAGCGCGCCAACCGTGAACGCGCAGCGCCGGGCGTTGATCAGACGCATGCCCCCGTACTTCTGCAGCGTGAGGCTGATCGTGCCGCCACACATGCAGCCCAGATCGGCGGCGAGGAACGGCATCCATGCGAAGAGCGCGATCTGCTTCAAGTCGAACCCGCGCACGTTGGTGAGATACAGCGGCAGCCAGAGCGTCAGCGTGCCCCAGGTGGGATCGGCGAGGAATCGTGGAATGGCGATGCCCCAGAAGTTCCGCTGGCGAAGAAGCATCCTGATTGCCGGGCGGCCAACGCCGGCGAGATGCGCTTCCTGCCCGGCAATGATGTAGTCGCGTTCCGCGGCGGACAACGCTCGGTGCTTTGACGGCGGCTGATACAAGAGCAGCCAGAGTGCGACCCAGACGAGACCAATCAGGCCGGTGAGTACGAAGGCAAACTGCCAGCTGTGCGTCAGGATTGCCCACGCGACGAGAGGTGCGGCGAGCATCGACCCGAGCGACGCGCCCATGTTGAAGAACCCGCCGGCGAGGCCGCGCTCGCTTGCCGGAAACCACTCGGCGGTGGCCTTCATGCCAGCCGGGTTCGCTGAGCCTTCCGCAAATCCGAGCAGCGTGCGGACGCCGAAGAGCGTCTGCCAGTTGAGGGCCAGGCCGTGGGCCATGCAGATGAACGACCAGGCCGTTGCGAAGATCGCAAACCCGAGCTTCAGGCCGATCGTGTCCATCACGTAGCCGCAGATCGGCTGCAGCATGATCGCGCCCTGAAAGCCGCTCACGATCCACGAGTACTGCTGCGTCGTGATGTCGAGGTCTTTGAGCACCGTTGGCGCAGCGACGCCGAGCGTGCTCCGGGTCAGATAGTTGATGATCGACCCGAGCATCAGCAGACCGATCATCCACCAGCGGACGCCACGCAGTCTCGTCATCACGCTCCTGTCACCGCTGCTTCAGAATTTCTTCGATTTGCGCGCGGGCGACCGGCAGTCGATCGATGTTCTGCCGCAGCCACTGCGTGAAGTCCGCCTCGATCGCGTCCGTCCAGCGGCCGTCGATCTGGCCGGCGGTATAGACGCGAGCGCGCAGCCGGGCATGTCCGAATTCGTCGCGCAACCGCGTGATCTCTGACGAACGCACCACCTGCTCGGCCAGCTGCGGCGGGATGAAGATGACGCCGCCGTCGCGGCCGAGCACGACGTCGCCTGGCATCACGAACGCCCCACCAATCCGAATCGGGATGTTGATGCCGATCATGGTGGAGTTGAGCCGCGCTCCGGCGCTGGCGTTGCCGATATGGTGTGAGGGGTCGTAGGAGCGGACAAACGCCGTGAACTGTTCCATCTCCCGGAGGCCGTTGATATCGCGAACCGCGCCGTCGTAGACGATGCCGTTGCCGCTCTTCGCGTAGATGGCGCTGCCAACGTTATCGCCAACCGACGCGCCGTTCTCTTTGAGCCCGAAGTGATCGGACACGTAGACATCGCGCGGCTGAAGCATGTCCACCGGCCACGCGTTCGTCCCACCGACGCGCCCCTGCTGACGCCCCTTGTCTTCGATGACGCGCAGGATGTCGGGCCGGCCGGGCAGCCACTGCGACGTCAGCGCCCGGCCAACGAGCACCTGCCCCGGGTGGATCGACACCCAGTTGTCCTCGTACTGGTGCGAGAAGCCGGCGCCCGTGACCACCGCCCAGGCTTCCTCGAGCGTCACGCTCTTCATCCGGTCGAGGATGGTGTCAGGCACTTTCGGCCGGCCGTCTGCGAAGCGCTCCCCTTTCCAGTCGGGGGTGTATTCGATCAACTGCTCCTTCGTGAGCACGCCCGGCTGCGCCTGGGCGAGTGACGTGACCGCGAGCAGCAGGACGATGGCGATTGACACATTACGCATGACGTTCCTCGTGGTGACCTCTTTCATCAGGAACACGCGACGCCGCCCTACCCGCATCGAGCGCGGCGACAATCCGATTGACGTCGTAGACGCAGCCGCCCCACGTTCCCCCGCTCGCCCGCTGCAGGGCGGCCCACAAACGGCTGTCCGCCGGCAGTTGCGCGTGTGGTGCGAGCCCGGGGTGACGCGGGCGTGAATGCAGCAGCGCTTTGCAGTCGTCAGCATCGAGCGTCCGGTCCGCCGTGCCTACCAGGTTCACGCTGCCGATCAACGCTGCCCGATCGATCTCGATCTCGATCACATCGTCGTCGCGCACGCGGCCGATCGGGCCCTCGTCCAGCGCTTCGGGACCGACGTGCCCGATGCACGCGCCGGTCGACAATCCGGAAAAACGGCCATCGGTGATCAGCGCGACGTGCCTGCCCCAGGGCAGATACCGGAGTGCGGTCGTGATCTGCGCGGTCTCCTGCATTCCTGTGCCAGAGGGCCCCGCGCCAATGAGAACGATCACGTCGCCCTGGCGAATCGGCCGGTCGGTCGTGCCTTTCACCGCCGCGATGGCGTCGCGCTCATCGGTGAACACCCGTGCGGGGCCGCGGTGCCGGTATACGCCGTCTTCGTCGACGACGGCTGGATCGATCGCGGTGGCTTTGATGACAGAGCCTTGCGGAGCCAGATTGCCACGCGGAAACACAATGGTGCTCGTCAGGCCGGCACGACGAGCCACGTCTGGCGCCATGATGACCTGATCGGGATCGATGGCCGATGCCGAAGCCAGACGGGCCCGGGCAGCGCGACGTCGGTCGCTGGACTCCCACCAGTCGAGCGTAGTGGCGAGCGTCTCACCAGTCGCGGTCGTCACCCGCTCGTTCAAGAGCCCCATGCGCCGAAGGTGCAGCATCACTTCTGGTACGCCACCGGCCATGAACACTTGCGCGGTCGGGTGCCCCTTCGGACCATTCGGCAGCGCGTCCACGAGTCGCGGCGTCGCGCGGTTGACGCGGATCCAGTCGTCGACCGTCGGTACCGTCAGGCCGGCCGCTGCAGCGATCGCCGGGATATGCAGTAGAAGATTGGTCGATCCGCCGAATGCCGCGTGCACCAGCATCGCGTTCTCGATGGCAGCGTCAGTGAGGATCTGGCCGACCGTGATCCCGCGGGCGTGCAGCCGTCGCAGTGCCGCAGCAGAACGGCTCGCGAGCTCGAGCCATACCGGCTCGCCCGACGGCGCGAGCGCACTATGCGGCAACGCAAGGCCGAGCGCCTCCGCGATGACCTGTGATGTCGCCGCAGTTCCGAGGAACTGGCAGCCGCCGCCCGACGATCCGCACGCGCGACAGCCCATCGCCGCCGCGTAATCGAGGCTGATCAGATCGTGCGTGAAGCGCGCGCCCAGACTCTGCACCTGACCAGCGTCTTCCGCATCGCGTGCGGGCAGCGTGACCCCGCCGGGCACGATCACCCCGGGCAAATCCTTCGTCCCTGCCAGCGCCAGCATAGTCGCCGGCAGTCCCTTGTCGCAGGTGGCAATGCCGAGCACGCCCGACGCGGTCGGCAGCGATCGAATCAGACGCCGCATGACAATGGCGGCGTCGTTGCGATAGGCGAGACTGTCGAACATGCCGGTCGTGCCCTGCGTGCGCCCGTCACACGGATCGCTGCAGTACACGGCGAACGGAATCGCTCCCGCGGCTCGCAGCGCTTCGGCAGCGCCTCGCACGAGCAGGCCGATTTCCCAGTGGCCCGTGTGATACCCGAGCGCGATCGGCTCACCCTGCTCCGAGCGCAGGCCACCCATCGTGCTGACGATCACGTATTGCGGACCGCCGAGCGCATCGGCGCGCCAGCCCATGCCCGCATTCTGCGTCAGGCCGAAGATATTGCCGCTTGGTTCGTTGCGAAGCATGTCGGGCGTGAGCGGCAGACGGCCGGCCGGACCATCGCCCTCAACGCGCGAGACTTCCAACACCGCCGCCGACCCGAGCACCTGCTCGAGAGGCGGACCTTGTTCAGGCGCCGGGGGCATGGATGCGTGCCAACGGCAACAGCGGCGAGATCAGCCAGTGAGTCATGCGCAGCTACCGTCTGGAGGCGGCTAGCGGCTTTGAAATAACCGCGGTGCGAATTCGTAGAAGCAGCGCCGCCAGGTCAGCCACTCGTGCGCGGTGCCGGGCGACTCGTAATAGATGTTGGTGATGCCCGCCTTCGTGAGCTGATCGCTGAAGTTCCTGGTATTCGGGCCCTCAGCGCCGCCGATGCCGAGAAACAGCAGCTTGACCTTCTTATTGAATGCCGCGGCGTCCGCATAGACGCCACCGCTCGTCGTTTTCGGGTCGAACGCCGCGCCGCCGCCGCTGCTGCCACTGAAGCCGCCGATATAGGCGAACTTGTCGAGGTTCGCGAGGGCGGTGCCGAAGGTCTGGGCGCCGCCCATCGACAGCCCCGCCATCGCGCGATTCTCGCGGCCGGCCGCGACGCGATATGTGCGCTCGACCATGGGGACGAGATCGGCCAGCATCATCTCGGTGAATACCTCGCTCGCGAGCGGGCCGCCCCGTCCCGCACCCGCAGCACCGCCACGACCGGGACCGCCCGCACGTGCTGGCGCACCGGCCGGCTGCGCCGGCTGCACCACCGCCTGCGTCAGCGTGCCGCGCGCCGCGTAGAGGGCCGCGCTCTCGCCAGGCCGGACCGCATTCAGGTTGTCCATCACGATCAGCATCGGCTTCGCTCTGCCGGCGGCAATCAGGTTGTCGGTGATCAGCTCGACGTGGCCCTGCAGCGTCCAGCCGGTCTCGTCCTCGCCCCAGCCGTGCAGCAGATAGAGCACCGGGTACTTCGCGCTCGTGCGGGTGTCGTAATCAGGCGGTGTGTAGACGAACGCGCGCCGCCACTGCCCTGTCACTTTCGAGAAATACGACAGCTGCCGGACCTGTCCGTGCGGAACCGCTTTCGCGGCGTAGAAGTCGGCGTCCCTGGCTGGCACCTCGATGGCGCTGTTGTAGAAGCCGGAGCCGAAGAAGGTCCGCGTCGCGGGATCGGCAACGGTCGATCCGTCGATGGCCAGTGTGTAGTAGTGGAAGCCCTCGACCAGGGAAGTGGTCGTCACGGACCACAGCCCGTCGCCGCCCTTCGTCATCTCGAAGCCCTGCCCCATCCGCACGCGCACCTTCTGGGCGTCCGGGGCCGAAACGCGAAAGGTCACGCGTCCGTCCGTGTAAATACAGGGAAACGGTGCTCCCGGAATATTGAGCGCGTTCGGTGCGCAGCCCGCCGGCACCTGGGCGTAGGCCGGAGCGCTCAGCGCGATTGCCGCTGCCCCGGCGAGAACCACGGAAAGCCGCCTTCGCATGACAACGCTCCTTCCGGACATGGCGTGATGGCGTGCGTCGCCCGCACGCGAATCCGTTGCACGTAATTCAATCACGAGTGCGTATTGTGCATCGTTTCACGAACCGACTGCGAATCTCGTGGGGCCGCTCGGGTTCGGCGGCACCGCACCCTCACTTCGACCGGCCGGCGAGCACCGTTCGGAAGCCAAGGTGATTCGTGCCGGTGCCGACCTCGCCCTTCCCGCGCGTGCCCACCATGTACCGCGAGCAGTACTGATCGGTGCACAGAAACGAGCCGCCGCGGTGCACGCGTGTGGCGACGCCAGGCTCGTCCGGGTCGAACGGCGACGAGGGACCGCTCGGATTGCGCGTAACCTGAGTCGACGGCAGCGCCGCGTAGTAGTCCGCGCGATACCAATCACTGACCCACTCCCACACGTTGCCGGCCACGTCGACCAACCCGTAGCCATTCGGCGGAAACTGTCCGACGGGCGCGATGCCCGCGAACCCGTCGGTTCCCGCGTCGTGGTCCGGGAAGTGGCCATGATGGCGGTTCGTCATCTGCCGGCCGTCGGGGCTGAACTCGTCGCCCCAGGGATACCGCATGCCGGACAACCCGCCCCGCGCGGCGAACTCCCACTCCGCTTCCGTAGGCAGACGCCTCCCGGCCCATTTCGCGTAGGCCTCTGCATCCTCGTAGGCCAC
>DASROF010000186.1:0-13587 GCA_035647075.1 Vicinamibacterales bacterium
ACGTGGGCGCGAGCTACGCCGTCGGCCAGGTGCGCAGCGGTCGGGTGACGCGTCTGGCGGACTTCGGCGCCTTCGTGGAGCTGGAGCCTGGCATCGAAGGGCTGGCGCATGCGTCCACGTTCCCTCCAACCGGGCGACCCGGTGACTGGGCCAAGTCTGTTCCCGTCGGCACCACGGGTGCGTTCGAGATCCTGAGTATCGACCCTGCGCAAAAGCGCATCGGCGTCGCGCTCGCGCAGGAGGGCGCCGCACGGACCGCTGGTACGACGGCTCCAGAGGGCGCATTCGCGCCCGGCACGATCGTCACCGGGAAGGTCGAGCGTCACGAACGGGCGGGTGTATTCGTGTTCCTGTCGCCGGGGCGAACCGGCCTGATGCCGTTCACCGAAACCGGCCTGGATCGCGACGCGGACCTGGCGAAGGCGTTTCCCATCGGCAGCGAGGTGGAGGTGGCGGTGCTCGAGGCCGACGCCAGCGGCCGGCGTATTCGTCTCAGCCGGACAGCAGTGGCGCAGCAGCGCGAGCAGGCTGAGCTGCGCGAATATGCCGCCAGGCCGGACGCTGCTCCCGCCACGCCACTGGGATCGATGGCCGACAAGCTGCGAGACGCCCTCAAAGGACGTTGACCGCCTACGCGTGGACGCCGGGAGCTTCGCGGCCGGTGCGCGCCACGTACTCGACGTAGGACCCTGGATACAGATGCGGCTCCCGCTCCACGCCGCTCTCGCCGCCAAGCTCCAGCACTCGATTGCTCAGCGCCCGGAGAAATGCCCGATCGTGCGACACAAACAGCATCGTCCCTTCGTAGGCCTTCAGCGAGTCGATGAGCATTTCCTTCGTGAAGAGATCGAGGTGATTTGTCGGTTCGTCGAGGACGAGGAAGTTCGGCGGATTGAGCAGCATCCGCGCGATCACGAGCCGCGTCTTCTCACCGCCTGACAACGCCCGGATCTTCTTGTCCACGTCGTCACCAGAAAACTGGAAGGCGCCGGCGAGACTTCTGAGGACGCCGATCGACTCGTTGGGGAAATCGTGCTGCAGCTGCTCTTCAACCGTCAGGTCCGGGCTGAGCAGATCGAGCGCCTGCTGCGCAAAGTAACCCAGCGTCAGGCTCGCGCCGAGCGTGACGCTGCCGGCATCGGGCTGCAACACACCTGCGACCATGCGCAGCAGCGTCGTCTTGCCCGCGCCGTTCTTGCCCATGACGCACCAGCGTTCGCCACGGCGGATCGTCATGTCGAGGCCGTCGTAGATCACTCGACGGCCATATGCCTTCGACACACCCTCGATGACCGCGACCTGATCGCCTGAGCGCTGCGGCGTCCGGAAGTCGAACTTCACGGCCTGGCGCTTCTTCGGCAGCTCGATCCGTTCGATCTTATCGAGCGCCTTTACGCGGCTCTGGACCTGCGCGGCTTTGGCGGCATGCGTCGAGAAGCGCTCGATGAAGCGCTGCTCCTTGGCCAGCATCGCCTGCTGACGCGCGTAGGCGGCCTCACGGTTGGCCTCGCGGATCGCCCGCTCCTGCTCGTAGAAGTCGTAGTTGCCCGAATAGACGGTGATCTCGCCGCCGTCAATCTCGGCGATCTTC
Organism: Vicinamibacterales bacterium; assembly: GCA_035647075.1. GTDB lineage: Bacteria > Acidobacteriota > Vicinamibacteria > Vicinamibacterales > UBA2999 > Gp6-AA40. The sequence continues at coordinate 1,592 of DASROF010000186.1, forward strand.
GAGACGATGCGGTTCATGAATTCCCGGTCGTGCGACGTCATCAGCAAGGCGCCCGGCAGCGACTTCAGAAATTCTTCGAGCCAGATGATCGACTCGATGTCGAGATGGTTCGTCGGCTCATCCATCAGCAGGATGTCCGGCCGCCCGAGCAGCACGCGCGCCATCGCCACACGCATCTTCCAGCCGCCGGAGAGGACGCCGACGTCGCCGTCAATCCGCTCATCGTCAAACCCCAGGCCGTGGAGGACGACGCGGGCGTGCGCCTCGAGCCCGTAGCCGCCGGAATGCTCGTACTCCTCCTGGACTTCACCGAATCGCTCCAGGATGCGGTCCATGTCGCCAGCCTGCGCCGGGTCGCTCATCGCGTGCTGCAGCGCCTCGAGCTCGTGGTGGAGATCGCCCAGACGCCCGCTGCCGGCGATCGCCTCGTCCAGGACGGAACGGCCGGACATTTCGTCGACGTCCTGGCGGAAATAGCCGATGGACATCTTCTTCGGCACCGACACCTCGCCCTCGTCGGGCGACTCCTCGCCGGTGATCATCCGGAAAATGGTGGTCTTGCCGGCGCCGTTCGGGCCGACAAGGCCGACCTTCTCTCCGGGATTGAGCTGGAAGGAGGTATCAACGAAGAGAACCTGCCGGCCGTATTGCTTGCTGATGCGGGAAAGAGAGAGCACTCGAATTCAAGTCTACAGCCCCGACCTGGCTGCCCCATGCACACTCAGGGTTTCGATGGAGCGAAGTAGCCCTTTCGAGCCCGAACTTTCAGCTTCTTGCCGTCTGGACGGGTGACCTTGATCTCGACCTTCCGCCAGGACCCGTCGGCCTTCTCGTTGGTGGAGACGTAGCCAACCGTGTACTGCGCTCGGACCTCGCCGAGCACCTGCGCGTAAATGCCATCGAGCTCTTTGACGCTGATCGGGAAAAACGCAGTCCCCCCCGTCGCTTCCGCCATGATCGCGAGTTGCGCTCGCTGAGGGAAGGTCAGGGAGATCGATTCAAGCCCGAACGCCCCGATTGCGTAGACCGTGACGTCCGACGCCTTGAGCATCTTCATCAGCTTGTCGAGGTTCAGGCGGCTGCACGAATCGGCCCCATCGGTATAGACCACCATGACCTTCCGGCCGTCCTGCGTTTGGGCGATCTCGAGATAACGACCGATGGCGTCGTACAGCGCCGTCTCGCCGTTGGCCCTCAACGAGCGGACGCGCTGGACCAGAAGCGGGAACTCGTCCTGGGCATAGCTGGCGCCGCTCACGTGGCTCGCGAAATCGATGAACGTCATGTCAACGGCGTCGTGGAGCGACGCCAGGAATTTGATCACCGCGGCCTGGGTGAATCCGAGCTGTGGAAGCTGGCTGAAACTGACGTCGAGCAGGACCCCGATGTGCAGCATCGGCACGGTTTCCGCCCCGGTGGCAAACGCGGAGATTTGCTGCGGCTTCCCGTCCTCGTAGACGGCGAAATCCTGGATGCCGAGATCGGTGACCACCTGCTGTTTCTTCCCCGCTACCGTGACGCCGACATTCACGAGATCGACGCGCCCCTGGAAGGTGGGGTCCTGGCGCTCGAACTGCGAAGGCGACGCAACGACGGTCACCGCAATCGTCGCGGCGATCGCGAGGACGATGAGCGCGCGGATCGCACGCTGGCGTTGACAGTCGGGCCGCATCTGGCTCTGAGAATGGTTCAGCGGTTGAGGCATTTTCCTACCCGACGCCGCATGGTGCAGCGAACATGCCGCGCACTTCACGGAAGGATTCGGAGCTGCGGCCGCTTGAGCCGCGGCCCCGATCACGACATGTCGTGACTTCGCCGATAGCGCGGCTCCAAGATTGAGTGCCGCGCGGAAGGTGTGATGATAGGAAGATGGCATCGTCGCGAAAGCGCTCTTCCTCAGATGGGTTTGCGGAGCTGGGTCTCTCCGATGCCGCGCTCGCGGCTCTGACGGCGCTTGGCTACGAAGAGCCAACGCCGGTGCAACGCGAGACGATTCCGTTGTTACTGGCCGGCCGCGATCTCCTGGTGCAGGCGGCAACGGGGACCGGCAAAACCGCTGCATTCGCGTTGCCGATGATCCAGTCGCTCGCGGGTGACCGTTCCGGTCGGCCGCGCGGCCTGGTGCTGGTGCCCACACGCGAACTCGCCATGCAAGTCTGTGAGGCGATCCATAAGTACAGTCGCGGCACCGGCCTCGACGTCGCCCCTCTCTATGGCGGCTCGTCGATGGAGCAGCAAATCCGCGCCCTTCGCCGCGGCGTTGACATCGTCGTCGCCACGCCGGGCCGTGCACTCGATCACATCCGCCGCGACACGCTCACCCTCGACGGCATCCGCATGCTGGTCCTTGACGAGGCTGACGAAATGCTCGACATGGGCTTTGCCGAAGACATCGAGAGTCTCCTCGACAAAACGCCCGACACGCGCCAGACGGCGCTCTTTTCCGCGACGATGCCGCAACGGATCCTGAAAATCGCGGACCGGCACCTGACCAGGCCCCAACGCGTACAGATCGCCGCCGAGAAACCCGTGGCTGGCCGGCTCCCGCGCATCCGCCAGGTGGTCTACATCGTTCGCCGCAACCAGAAAGCGCAGGCACTCGATCGCGTCCTCGACATGGAGAACCCGTCGTCGGCGCTTGTCTTTTGCCGCACGCGACTCGAAGTCGACACGCTCGTCGACACACTCAACGCCCATGGTTACAAGGCCGAGGGACTTCACGGCGGCATGATGCAACGCCAGCGGGATACGGTGATGAATAAGTTCCGGGCCGCGAAGACCGACTTGCTCATCGCCACCGATGTCGCCGCGCGCGGACTCGACATTGAGCACCTGTCGCACGTGTTCAATTACGACCTTCCGGCCGAGGCCGAGGGCTACGTGCACCGCATCGGCCGCACGGGACGCGCCGGCCGCGCAGGAACAGCGATCACGTTCGCTGAGCCGCGCGAGCATCGACTGTTGAAGAACATCGAGTTCCTGACCAGGCAGAAGATCGAGATCGCGACCGTGCCGACAATCGCCGATCTGAAGACGCGACGGCTGGAATTGACGAAGACGTCGGTGCGCGAGCGGCTGCTCGCCCGCGATTTTGAGGACGTGCGCGCGGTCGTTGAGTCGCTCGCGGATGAATTCGATATCGTGGAGGTTGCCGCAGCGGCGATCAAGCTGGTTCACGCGGCGACTGCGGGTGACGGAGACGAGGCGGACATCGAGATCTCGCCACCTCAAGAGGCATCGAACCCTCGGAGTGCAAAGCACCCGAGGGCTCCGGTCCGACGAGTCGACGGTCCGACTGTCCGTTTATTCGTCGGCGCAGGCCGGCGCGATGGCATCCGTCCTGGCGACCTGGTCGGCGCAGTCACCGGCGAGGCTGGTGTGACGTCGGAATCGCTTGGTGCGATTCAAATCACCGACAAGTTCTCGCTGATTGAAGTGCCTGACGTGCTCGCCGACCAAATCATCGTGGCCATGCGCCGTGCCACGCTCCGGGGCAAGAAGGTGGCAGTCCGCCGAGACCGCCTGAAGGTAGACTAATCGTCGTTCGTGAGGGGATCCGCCCCTCCCTATATCAAGGAGCCCGACATGGCTTCCGACGCAGCCATTGCCGCCCTCAAGTCCAGCCTCCGCGGCGCCCTCATTCAACCGTCCGACCCGAACTACAACGACGCGCGAAAGATCTACAACGCGATGCATGACAAGAAGCCGCGGCTCATCGCCGAAGTGGCCGATGTCGCCGACGTCATCGCGTGTGTGAACTTCGCGCGCAACGAGAAGATGATCGTCGCGATCCAGGGCGGCGGCCACAACGCTGGCGGTCTTGGGACGGTCGACGACGGCCTGGTGATCAAGCTGTCGCGGATGAGGAGCACTCGCGTCGATCCGGGCGCCCGCACCGTGCGCGTCGACGGGGGCTGCACGTGGGGCGACGTCGATCATGCCACGCACGCGTTCGGCCTCGCCGTGCCGACCGGCATCATCTCCACGACAGGCGTCGGCGGTCTCACGCTCGGCGGCGGGCTCGGTCACCTCACGCGCGGGTACGGTCTCACGATCGACAACCTGCTCGAAGCGGACGTCGTGCTGGCCGACGGCCGGCTCGTGACCGCGAGTGCGAAAAAGAATCCCGATTTGTTCTGGGCGCTGCGCGGCGGCGGCGGCAACTTCGGCGTCGTGACGTCCTTCCTGTTCCGCGCGCACCCTGTTCACACCGATTACGCCGGCCCCACGCTCTACGAGCTCAGTGAGGCACCCGAGGTGATGAAGTGGTGGAACAAATTCCTCAAGAAAGCGCCGAAGGAGCTGACCGGCTTTTTCATGTTCATGACCGTGCCGCCGGGGCCGCCGTTCCCCGAGCACCTGCACATGAAGAAGATGTGCGGGATCGCCTGGTGCTACTCAGGTCCGCTGAAGGCGGCTGAAAAGATCTTCAAGCCGATTCGCGCGTTCAAGAAGCCCGCGCTCGATATGGTGGGACCGATTCCACATCCCGTGTGGAACAGCCTGTTCGACGGGCTGTACCCGCCGGGGCAGAACTGGTACTGGAAAGCGGATTTCGTGGAGGAGCTGTCGGACGATGCGATCGCGCTCCACGTGAAGCACGGGTCGGAGCTGCCGACGTGGCAGTCGACGATGCACATGTATCCGATCGACGGCGTCGCGTCGAAAGTGAAGGCGAACGCGACCGCGTGGGGTAATCGCGACGCCCGCTACGCCGAGGTCATCGTCGGCGTCGACTCGGACCCGGCCAGCAAGGAAAAGATGACGAAATGGGCGCGCGACTACTGGACGGCGCTCCACCCGCACAACCTGCCCGGTGCATACGTGAACTTCATGATGGCCGACGAAGGCGAGGACCGCATCAAGGCGACGTATCGCGGCAACTACAAGAAGCTCGTCGCGGTGAAGAAGAAGTACGACAAGAACAACCTGTTCAGGGTGAATCAGAACATCAAACCGTGACGGTGTAGGCGCTGGCCGTCGCCTGTATCCCTGAATGCGAGCCCAGGGGTGTCGAATTCGAAGGGACCGCAGCGGTGAATGACGGTACCGCCACTCAATTCGCCGGGAGTATGCCGCTGTCAGCGTGGAGCCGTGCGCGAACGATGAAATAAATTCTGAAAACGTCAAAAGCAGTGTGCAAAACGCCGGGACTGGCACGCGGTATCGCGGGAGTGATGCGCGAACCGTCGGAACCGGTTGCCTTTCATTGGGACTGCTTATCTTCTGGGCGGACCTATAAGCAGACGACGCGGACCAGGCGGTTGATCAAGCAACCGGACGCCACTTCTCTTTCATCCCCGTCCAACTCACGCCGTTGAACTTCGGATCGCGGTTTCCCGACGATCACGAAGCTTCTAGTCTTCGAAAGCTTGACAGTCACCAATAATTGTATCAGTATACCCATACACTTGAACTCCGCCGGACAGTAACTTTTCCCCGTGGACATCACCATCAACCTGACCGACGGCGTGCCGATCTATCGACAGATCGTCAACCAGGTCAAGTACCTGGTGGCCTCAGGGCTGCTCCTGCCGGGCGAAGAGCTACCGCCCATCCGCACGCTGGCGCTGCAGCTGAAAGTCACACCCAACACGATCGTGAAGGCGTACGGCGAGCTGGAGATTTCGGGAGTCGTTCACAAGCGCCAGGGCTCGGGCACGTTCGTCTCGGAAGTGCGTCAGCAACTGGCGCTCCGCGAGCGGCGCCGCATCATCGAGCAACGCATCGACGGGCTGCTGGCAGAAGCGCACCAGTTGAACTTCTCCGGCGACGACATTCTCCGGATGCTGCGCGAACGCAAGGCGGCCATGGACGCCGAGGCCGACGCCGAACCGGCGGAAGTGAAGAAGAAGTAGAGAAACAGACATGGGACAGACAACAGTCGTTGACGTCAACAACCTCTCGCGATCGTTCCACGGCAAGCGCGCTCTCGATGGAGTGTCGTTCAGCGCCACCGCGGGCCACGTCCACGGCCTCGTCGGCGCCAACGGCGCCGGCAAGACGACGCTCCTCAAGCATCTGCTCGGGCTGCTGCGCGCCACCACCGGCTCGGTACGCGTCTTCGGCCTCGACCCGGTTCGCGACCCTGTCCGCGTGCTGGGTCGCGTCGGCTACCTGTCTGAAGAGCGCGAACTGCCGGAGTGGATGCGCGTTGACGAGCTGATGGCGTATACGCAGGCCTTCCATCCGACCTGGGATGAGACGTACGCGCGTCAGATGCTCGAGTCGTTCGCGCTGGATCCATCCAAGAAGATCAGGGAGCTGTCGAAAGGCATGCGCGCCCAGGCCGGCCTGATCGCAGCCGTCGCCCATCGTCCGGAGCTGCTGATCCTGGACGAGCCCTCCTCCGGCCTTGACGTGGCGGTGCGCCGCGACATCCTCGATGCCATCGTCCGCACGGTTGCGGATGACGGGCGCACGGTGATCTTCTCGTCACACCTGCTCGACGAAGTCGAGCGCATGTCGGACCACGTGACGATGATGGATTACGGCCGTGTGACGCTGAGCGGCGTCCTGGACGATGTGCGCCGCGGCTATCAGCGCAGCCACGTGCGATTCGTCGAGCATTTCGATCAGCCGCCCGTCCTCGCGACGGCTCTGGCGATGGAGGGCGGGGGCCGTTCCTGGATCGTCGTCCACAGCGGATCGATCGAGCAGTTCCATCACTCGGTCCTGGCGCTCGGCGGCGAGGTGGTCGAATCGCGCGATGCCACGCTCGAAGAAATTTTCCTGGCGCGCACCGGCCGCAATCGTCAGCAGGTGGAAGCGGCATGACGCTGCGTTCGCCCACGTCCGCGACGCTGTGGGAGCTCTGGCGGGTGACACGCGCCGAGATCGCGTGGAGGCTTGCTCTGCCGATCGGCGTCGGCGTGGCCGCATTGCTCCTGGGCGCTGCCTTTGGACCGGCCGACAATCCGGCGAGTTATCAGCGCCTCAACGACCACGTCGCGGCATTCGCCCTCATCGTCATCGTCCTGCCGCACTTCGTTGGGTGGCTGTCGATGGCGAAGCTCAATGGCAGCCGACCAGGCTTTCCGCTCTATCTCGCTTATACCCGTCCAGTTCGAACGTCAGTGATGGTCGGTCTGCCGATGGCGTATCTCACCGCCGTATCGATGGCGATATACCTCGCGTCGGCGATGGTCCTGCGGGTGACCTCGGGCTATGCGTTCCCGCTGCAGCCCGTCGCCGCGTGGATTGCGGGCCTCGCCGTGGTCCTGATGATGGCGGCCTGGTCGACACGCAACAGGGTGTTCCAGGTGTGCGTCGCGATGTTTGCCGTCGTGAAAACTCTTGTCGCGGGGATGGATCGCATTACTGCCGTGGAGGTCCCGGACGAGTTCGACTGGCCTCCGCGTCTGTGGCCAACGCTGTTCGACTTCCCCCGCACCGACTACGCCTGGATCGCGCTGATTGGCCTGGCATCTTTCGTCGTCACGATTGTCATGGTCAGGTGGGACCGTCGCGGCGATTCGGTTCCGCTGGCTGCAGCCCCCCGTGCCCTTGCGGGAGTCATCACTCGGACTCCAGATGGCGGATTGTGGGACTGGCTCGTTGGCCTGTTCCGCGTTCCGTGTCCTACCGCGTCGGCGACGCGGGCTCAAGTCTGGCTGGATTTGAAATCCAACGGAATGCCCCCCCTGACGATCGGCGTGGCGCTCGCCATCGTGATTCTGCTGATGTCGGCGGTCAGCGGGCCCATCGATGCGGCGATCAATGCGGACCCTGATGTGAAGTGCCCGATCGCGGAATGCTTCTACGTCCGATCGGCGCCGCCGCTCTTCCTGACGCCGTTGTCACTGGTCACGGTCTTCTTCTTCGGGGGGAATGCCTTCGGCATACGCTGGAGACAAGGGCGCACGTACGTCAGCCCATTCGAGGCGACTCAGGCGTACGGCACCGCGCAACTGGCCGTCCTGAAACTCCTCGTGAAGTCGGCCTGCGTCCTGGCCGGGCTCATCGCGATCGCCGTGAGCTTCTGGATATCGATTCCACTCCTGGGCGACGCGGTCTTCGTCCAGATCTGGGGCGTGCCTCTGAGCAGCCGGCGGTCTGTCATCACAGACGCCTTCACAGCGCTGACCGGATACGAGCAGCTCGCACTGGCGGTCGTGGCGGCGGTCGGGGTTGTCGTCTGGGTGGCGTCGTGGGCGGCGCTCGGAGCGCTCCGAACACGCTATCGCCGTCTCATCACCATCGCGGTCTGTCTGCTGTTGCTCTATGGTGTCTTCTTCATCTGGTTGGGAGTGGCGGTCAGCGTGGATCCCAAAACCGCATCGCAGCTCCATCTCGACGTCGTCCACCGAGCCATGCGTTGGATCGCCGCCGTCGCGACAGTGTCTACGACCGTCTATGTTTTCTGGAGCGGCTTCGCGGATCACGTGCTGACCACTCGCTACGCGAGCGGCGCCGTCGCGCTCTCGGCGGCATTCGGCGCGGCATGGCTGACCGTGCTGCACATAGCCGGCGTGCAACTTGCCGGGATGTCTGCGATGAATGCCCTGTCGGTCGTGTGGCCGGCGTTGCTGCCCCTGATGGCCAGCGGCCTGGCGCCCTGGTCGTATAGCCGCATCCGCCATACATAGGAAGATCTAGTGGGTGCTCTCGATCCTCGCGGTTCGTCCGCACCGGAACGACGTCTGTTCTAAGGTACGTAAGACAAACGCGCTCGGGCGCGACTAACTAAGCGAGAGTCACAAGGTAGATATGAACAACATTCGCTCAACGGGTACCTTCGCCCTGGTTATCCTGCTCACGACAACGACCGCATTCGCGCAGGACCCCGCGGCTGCTCCGGCCGTGGCCTTCGACGTGGCTTCGGTCAAGCCGAGCAACCCGAATCCTGATCCGGCGAACCCGCTCAGCCAGATTGCGCTGATGTTGCCTCAGCCAGGTGGCCGGTTGACGGCCACGAATACGCCGCTGCGGATGCTGATCATGGCGGCCTTCGAGCTGAAGCAGGATGCGCAGCTCACCGGCGGGCCGCCGGACCTGCTGGCGGCGAAGTACGACATCACCGCCAAGGCGCCTGTCGCGTTCATCGGGAAAGAACTGCCGCAATTGCTGCGAACGCTGCTGGCCGACCGGTTCAAGCTGAAGACGCACACCGAGACGCGCGAGCTGCCCCTCTACGACCTGGTGCTCGCACGCAGCGACGGCCGCCTTGGCCCCGAGATGAAACCGTCGACGTCCGACTGCGCCAAGGCCGAGCAGGTCGCCGCAGAGCAGGCCGCGGCGCTGGCACAGGGCGACGTGGCCAGCTTTGTGGGCAAGCCCCGCGCCTGTTCAGTCTCGACGGATACGTCGGGCGGGCCGCTCAACCTGATGATGCGCGGCGACGGCCAGGAGATGAAGCAGATCGTCGAGATCCTGTCCCAGTTCACCGGCCGCGCGGTGCGCGACAAGACCGGATTGACCGGCCGCTACGACTTCGCGATGAAGCTGGACCTGCAGATGCTGCTGGCGCTGGCCAAGCGGATGGGCGCCAACGTCCCGGCGGCCGCCGCGAACATCCCACAGTCCGACGGCTCGTCGCTGACGACGGCGCTCAACGAACAGCTCGGGCTCAAGCTCGAATCGACGCGTGCTCCCGTCGACGTGGTGGTCGTCGACAGTGTCGAGGCACCGGTCGCGGACTAGAAGCGTGCGGGAGGAGCCTAGACGTCCTCCTCCTTCACTTCGCTGAGAGTGGCCGGATGTATCAGCGGCGGCGTTGGCTTCCACGTCCCGCTTTCTTTCCTGGCCAGACCCCGGGCAGCGAGCCATTTCAGGACGCGTTCCGCAATCGTTGGATCGTCAGGTGGCGGCTCGCCGCGTTGATTCTTCAGCCACTTCACGATCCGGGCACTGACAGCAGCACGGGTCCAGTAGTTCCGCCGCTCAACCATATTCGCCTCCCCTCGAGTCGGTCGGAACTTCAAAACGTCGATCTGGTCAATGCAAGACGGTGCCCGCTCTAGCCCATGTATGAGAACGTCTCGGCGGGCGTATGCGGCGGTTGACGGAGCCCTGCTCTCTCATTGGGGCGCCGCCGCGACGATCTCCAGCAGTTCGACCTCGAACACCAGCGTCGCTCCGCCGGGAATGGAAGGACGCCCCGCGTCACCGTAGGCGAGGTCCGACGGACACACCAGTCGTGCTTTGCCGCCGACCTTCATTCTCTGCACGCCCTCGGTCCAGCACGGGATCACACCGCGCAGCGGGAACTGCGCCGGCTCGTTCCGCTTATACGAACTGTCGAACTCCGTGCCGTTGATGAGCGTGCCGCGGTAGTGAACCTTCACGGTATCGTTGGCCGTCGGAGACGGACCGGTCCCGGGAGACACGTCTCGATAGATCAGCCCGGAATTGGTTCTGACCACACCTGCCTCCGCCGCAGTTTTCGTCAGATACGCAACCGATGCAGCTTTCTCGCGCGCAGTCGCGCGTTCGGCCCTGGCAGCGGCGAACGCTTCAATCTTCGGTCCCCATTCGTCGATATCGATCGCGGGCCTGCTGGCGGCGGCGTCGGTCAAGGCGCGCTTGAGGATGTCGAGCTCGGCGGCGCTGAGGTCGAACTGATTCAGCGAACGCTGCATCAGGAGCCCGAGCGCGTAGACCGGCTTCTGGTCGTCAGTCAGTGGTGCGGCGGTACGCGCCGGCACCTTTCCGGCAGCCAACGGCTTCGGTGCGACTGCACCGGGAGTGGCTGGCTTCGGTGCAGCCGGCTTCGGTGCAGCGGGGGCGGATGCGGGTGGTTTCTGAGCCGCGGGGGCGCTCTGCGCCAGCGCGGCGACAGGTGTTAGAAGCAGACAGATCAGCAGACGGAGCATGGCTTCAGGCTAGCACCGTTCGATTGCCGCCTCCTTTGCAGGGTCGGCCGGCGCTGCTTCAGCGTGGCCCCGCCGGATTCGCCCCGGGCAGCGGAGCCGCGGGAGGCGCAGCGGGCCTGCCGGTTCTAAACGATCGCTCCGTCGTGTCGTTCGGATCGACCGAAACCGGATGGTCGCGCCAGAGCCATCGCATCATCTCCGGCAGCATCGCGCCGCCCATGTCGTGGCTGTGGACGCCCATGCCCCACGCGTAGTTCACGTCGTAGCCCTTTGCGACGAACGCATCCTTCAGCCGCACGTTCTGATAGAACCAGTCGCGCGTCGCGTCGTACTGGCCGTCGGCGGCCAGGCCCCGATTGTCGTTGCGTCCGTCGATCATGAAGATGCGGATCGGTTTGCGCTCGCTCGCCAGGACCTTCTCGGGGTACACGTGCCCGCCGGCGAGATCGACATAGGTGCCGATGCCACTGAGTACCTTGCGGAACTGATCGGGCCGCTCCCAGGCCACCGTGAACGCGGCAATGGCGCCCGAACTCCAGCCGGCGATGCCATGGCGATCCGGATCGCGCGAGATCCGGTACTCGGCGTAGAGCTTCGGCAGGAGCTCGCCGACGATCACGCGCGAATAGCGATCGGTGACCGGGTCGTACTCGGCCTGCCGGTTCGAGCGGTCATCAGCCGTGAATTTCCCCGGATCGATGAACGCCGCCACCATCACCGGCAGCTCGCGACGATAGATCAGGTTGTCGAGGACGTTGACGGCGCGGTAATACCCGTCGGGCTGCATGTAGGTGGCGCCGTCGTTGAAGACCATGAGGCTGACCTCGGTCTTGCCGTCGTACTGCGCAGGCACGTAGACCCAGTAGTCGTGCGCCACGCCCGGAAACACCTCGGACGGCAGCTTGAAGGGACCGGCGACCTTGCCCTTCGGCACACCGCGGCGGACGAGGGAATCAGGCCCCGGCTCGTAGAAGGCGTCGTAATTGGGCTGTGCGGACGGGCCGCGCTGGGCATAGACAATCGACGTAGCCAGCGCGAGGACGAGTACCGCGCTGACGCAGGGCACGGATGGTTTCTTCATCGTTGGAGGCTCGCGCTCAGTCCACTGCCTGGTTGGAGCGCCATCAAACCGACCCGATTATAGAAGGGTCGGTGGAGCGGCCCCGTTGACAGTATCCAGCA
>DASROF010000187.1:0-22675 GCA_035647075.1 Vicinamibacterales bacterium
ACGGATCACCAGGGGTCTGCACCGGTTCTGTGTCAAAGACATCGATCGCGGCCATGCCTGGATGCCCGTTTTTCAAGCCGGCCACCAGGGCGCCAGGCGCGATCAGCGGCGCGCGACTGGTATTCACCAGCAGGGCGGTCGGTTTCATTCGAGCGAGGTCGTCCGCAGTCACGATGCCACGCGTTTCTTCGACCAGGCGCATGTGAAGAGAAATCACGTCGCACTCGGAAAAGAAGGACTCCTTGCTGAACGCGACGGCATAGCCGTCGCGTCGCGCGCGCTCACGTGAGTCCTCGCGTGCCCAGACCAGGACGTTCATCCCGAACGCCTTGCCGTAACCGGCGACGACGCTTCCGATCCTGCCGTAGCCGTAGATCCCCAGCGTCTTGCCGCGCAGGGTGTGGCCAACACCGATTTGCCACTGTCCCGCCTTGAGCGCAGCCATCTGCTGCGGAATCTGGCGCATCGCCGCAAGCACCAACGCCCACGTCAGTTCCGCGGCGGCATACGACGGAGTCCCTGGATGCTGGCTCGACGACACGATGATGCCGAGCCGCGTGCACGCGTCGACGTCGATGTGCGGATAGACGCTGCGCTGACTGATCAGCCTGAGCCTGTCGAGTCGATGCAGGAGCGGCGCGCGGATCTCGGTTCGCTCGCGTATCAGTACCAGTGCGTCGGTCTCCCGCAATCGTTCGGCCAGCAGATCGACGTCCTGCACGTGATCGTTCCAGATCGTGACCTGATGGCCGGACAACTTCGCGAAGCAGTCAAGCGTGCGGAGCGTGTCGTGATAATCGTCCAGAATCGTGATCTTCATCGTCGCTGCGTACTCTGCCATGGGCAGATTCAGAATGAGACGCCGACGCGCACCGCCACCCCGGGGTGTCGTGTGAATGCCGCATCGACGGTGATGCCGGCGCCGGCCCCGATCGCCGCTCCGATCGCAGCGAGGCGCAACGTGTCCGACCAGCAGCTCGCGTCGCCCTTCTCTTGGTACAGATGGCAGATGAGCCCCCCTAATGCGCCAAGACCAGCCGCGCCGGCGATCGCCCCGATGACGGCGCCGTTCTTGAGCGTGTCGCGAGAGGACTGACGTTGCGCCGGTCGAGCGGTACTGACAAGTCCTTCCATGGCGAACAGCCCGGGCTGAGCATCGACAAGACGCGGCCATGTTAATGGGGCCGGAGTCTGCGCGTGACTCGGCACGGTTCGCGTCTCTTCCTGAGCGCTGATGACGCGCCCCGGGCCGGCCAGACACACGATCAACGCGAGTGGCATCGCGATCCCCGTGCGGGCACGCCGCTGCAGGGATGTCGGGAAGAACACGAAGAGTCGATTCACGGTCGATGCTGCCTTGGAGATTCGCTCAGTAGAACTTCCGGGCGAGGTTGAATCCGAGATAGAGACTGTCCGCGAAGCCGCCTCGCGCGAGCTGCCCGAACGTCGTCCCCTGGCCGTTATTGAAATTGAGCTGAAACATGTGGCCGCCTGCCTGCTTCTCCAGGGCGAAGCCGTAGGCCGGTTTGCCTGGGCTGTAGCCGCCGGCGCGGGGGATCACCTCGCCGACGAGGTACACCGTGTCGCTCACGCGGACGCGCCCGCCGAGGCCCACCATCACCGTGTCGCGCTCGATGTTCAGCAGCGCGGCCGTGTTGTGAACCCAGACCGGGGTGGTGTAGAGAGCCAGCCTGTCGGCGACCATTCGCGAGACAACCACGCCGACTGCCGGCGAGTATCGCTCCTGGAAGTTGTCGGCGCCTTCCACTGAGAGAAGCGCGGACAGCGACACCGGGATGGAATGGTCCTGCCGTACCGCGTCGTACTTGCCGTAGAACTGAAAGGTCTTGTCGATCGCCGTGCGATAGACCGCGGCCTGCAGATGACGCGCGATCCCGAACCGGTACTCGAAGCCGACCGCGGCGCCTTGATCGAGCCCGAACAGATTGCTCGCATTGTCGGTGAAGCTGCCCTGCCGCAGGTTGCCGTTGAACCGGTGGGTCAACTGGAAGTTCGATCCATGAACCGGGAGCCTCAGCGTGGACGGCAGATTGAGAACGCGGAAGTCCGGCTCCGCGAGCACCGGGTCCCTATCGTCGCTGTCGCCTGACGACACCGCCGACTGGCTCGATTGCTGGCCTGGCGAACGGCCGGCGGTTGACTGCGGCTCCTCAGCCGCGGCAGCCACCGTTAACATCGAAAACAGGGCGGCGGTGATGAGGACGATGGCGCGACGGGTGATGACACACATGTGTTGTAGCTCTCTTTTCAATGCGCTCAGGGCACTGGGGTCACGATTAACCATGCCTGCATGCGGCTGTGGCCGCTTCCGCAATATTCCGAACAATTGATCCGGAACGTGCCGGCTTCCTTCGGCGTGAAGTCGATCGTCACCACCCTCTCGCGATCCGGAGTGCGCACATTCAGTCCCAGGGCCTTCACCTGAAATCCGTGGGTTCCGTCCATCGACACGATGTGCAGCCGAACCGGTTCGCCCAGCCGGACCTCGATACGCTCAGGCGAGAACGCGTATCGTGAGAGCGCGACGTCGATGGTCCGGATTGAATCCGTGGTGCCCGCCTGCACGACGACAAGGAGAAGCGCCAGGAAGAACACGCAGAAGATGAATCCCGATCGGGCAACGAACGTCTTCACACTCCACCTAACCGACGCATGTCCCCGGATATTCCGCGCTCCCCAACGACTGCTTCGAAAACGAACGGCAGGCGACACACAATTGACGTGGAGCCAAGATGATCGACAAGTCCACGGCCGAAGGTTTCGCCACCGATTGGATCGCTGCATGGAACAGCCATGACCTTGAGCGTGTCCTGTCCCATTACACCGACGATTTCGAATTCACCTCTCCATTCATCATCCAGATTGCGGGAGAACCGTCCGGCAGGTTGCGCGGCAAGCCGGCGGTGCGGGCCTATTGGGCAAAGGCTTTGGCCCGCATTCCCAACCTCGAGTTCAAGTTGAAGTCCGTGCTCTGGGGCGTCAACAGTCTGGTGATTCACTATCAGCGCCACGACGGGCGCGACGCCTCAGAGTGGTTTGAGTTTGGCGGGGAGGGCAAAGTGATCAAATCGAGTGCTCACTATGCGAGCGACTAGCGAAGGACGATTCATCGCAGGCGATCGTCCCCCACACTCGCGGCCGCCACGTCGGCGGCCGTCAGCCGGCCGTCGTGAAGCGCCGTCGCAATGAGCGCGCCGTCGCACCCGATCCTCGAGAGCTGCCGCAGGTCGTCGAGACTCCTCACACCTCCGCCCGCCAGCAGTGCCGCCCCGGTCACGACCCGCCGGATTCGACGGAGCATCTCGGTGTCCGGTCCTGCCGTCCCCCCGACGCGGGCGACGTCAAGGACGAATATCGCGTCTGCGCCGGCGTCGACCGCCTGGCGCGCGAAGTCCTCGGGTGACGCGTCGGGTAGTCCGTTGCCATGCATCGGGATGCCGTCTCGAAGGTCGAGGCTGAACGTGGCCGGATAGATGCGACAGACGTCACGAAGGATGTCGAAAGACGCCAGGGTTTCCAGTCCGACAATCACCCCGTCAGCGCCAGCAGCGGCGACGCGGCGCGCCTCGTCGAGGGTCGCGACACCGCCGTCAACGAGGACGTGTCCACCAAGCTCACAAATGCGCCGCACGACGTCATCGTTCGGTGCCGCGGAGACGATCGCATCCAGGTCGGCGATGTAGGTGTCGGTGAGCCCGAAGACGTCGCGGTACACGCCGGCCAGCTTTATAGCGTCGCCGTCGATTGGCGTCCCTGCGGCTTCCGAGACCGCCGCGTACTCGTCACGCCGGCCGCCGCGCGCGTGCACCGCCCGGCCGTTCTTGAGATCGATCACGCCAATGATTCGCACCGGGGATATTCTCCTCGTAGTGTCCGCCTCGAGGCGGACACTCGAATGTAGTGTCCGGCTTTAGCCGGACTCTCGGAGGGCCTGTGATTCTCGGCTGGGACATCGGCGGCGTGAATACCAAGGTTGCGCGCCTGGAAGACGGCGCGCTGACCGTGCGCTCCCGACCATTCGAGCTGCAACGCAGTCCGGAAGCCCTGGTCCGCGTGTTACGCGATCTGGCCGCGGAAGTCGGAGCGGCAGGCGACGCGTTCACCTGCGCCGTGACGATGACCGCCGAGTTGTCGCAGATGTTCCGCACGAAGCGCGACGGCGTCGGCTTTGTTCTCGACGCGGTCTCGACCGCATTTCCCGCTGCCGACGTCCGCGTCTTGACGACGCGCGGAACGTTCGTGGCACCTGACGCCGCGCGCGGCGATCCGATCGCGGTTGCCGCGGCGAACTGGATGGCCACGGCGCGGCTCGTCGCCCAGCGGTATGCCACTACGTTGCTCATCGACGTCGGGACGACCACCACCGACATCATCCCGATCGTGGATGGGCAAGTGGTTGCCGCAGGCCTGACGGATCCTGAGCGCCTGGCCTCGGGCGAGCTCGTCTACTCTGGTGCGCTTCGAACGCCTGTCGAAGCCATTGTCCGTGAGGTGCCATATCGGGACGGGTCCGCAGGCGTCTCGGCCGAGGCGTTTGCGCTCATTGGCGATGTTCATCTGTGGCGCGGTCGGCTCGCCCCCGGGGACTACAGCGTCTCGGCGCCTGACGGCCGCGAAGCAACACGCGAATTCGCAGGCGAGCGGCTGGCGCGGGTCATCTGCGCGGATCGGGAACTGCTCGACGCCGCCGATATCACGCGCATCGCTGACGCCGTTGCCGCTGAGCAGATCAAGACGATCGCCGTGGCGATTCAGCGGGTTCGGTCGCGGCACGCGTCGGTGCGGACGGCGGTCATCACGGGACTCGGCGAGTTCGTTGCGAGAGATGCCGCGAAGGCGGCGGGGCTGGATGTGACGTCGCTCGCAGACGACCTCGGCGTCGATGCAGCCCGATATGCGCCTGCGGTCGCAGTAGCACTGTTGTGCGCGGATGATGATGGTCCGGCTAAAGCCGGACACTACGAGCAGAATCGTCCGGTCCTCGTGATCAAAGTCGGCGGAGGACTGCTCCAGTACGTCGACCATCTCGATCGCGTCCTCGGCGTCATCGCCGACGTTGCGCGCACTCACAACATCGTCATCGTTCCTGGCGGCGGCCCCTTTGCCGACACGGTGCGCGATGTCGACGCGCGTATCGGCCTGGGTGATGACGCGGCTCACTGGATGGCCGTCCTCGCCATGGATCAATCTGCCCACCTGCTTTCAGGACGGCTTGCGAACGCTGTCGTTGTGTACTCGCTTGAGGAAATCGCGACTGCGTATCGTCAGCGACAGATTCCCGTGCTGGCGCCGTCGCGCTGGCTATTGGCCGCTGACCCGCTTCCACACACCTGGGATGTGACGAGCGACAGCATCGCGGCCTGGGTGGCGGGCGAACTGGGCGCACCTCAGCTCCTGCTCGTCAAGCCGCCCGCAGCGAGCGGCGCCGACCTCCTCGACCCGCACTTCGGACGAACGCGACCGCCGGGACTGTCCCACGAGTGTCTCCCGGCGGATCGGGCGATCGAGTGGCTGCGTCAGATGGCGGGCATCGTGAAGCCCGCCTTGGAAACCACGTAATCGCGCGATTCGTATGCGAGCCGGCGGACACGCGCCAGGTCGACGTCGACGAGCTGTCCGCGTCGCTTCTTCGCCTTGCCGGCGATGAACACGGAATCGACGTTCGACGAATCCATGCCGCGGACGACGACGCCGATCGGATCGTTGATCGGCAGCACGTTGATGCGGTCGGTGCGCAGCATGATGATGTCCGCCTCCTTCCCCGGCGTCAGCGTGCCGCAGATGTGATCCAGACCCATGGCGCGCGCGCCTTCGATGGTCGCGAACTCCATCACGTCGCGGCTGGTGAGAATCGCCGGCAGGTTGGTCTCGCCGGCCAGCCGCTTCTCGTTGATCTGCGCGCGCTGCAGCGTCAGCACCGAGCGCATCTGGGCGAACAGATCGCCCGACACGGTCGTTTCCACGTCCACGCTGAGGCTGGGCCGCATGCCGCGATCGAGGCAGCGCTGGATCGGCGGCAGGCCATGGCCCATTTGCATTTCGACCGGCGAGGCGATCGACACCGTTCCGCCCGTGTCGGCAATCATCTGCAGCTCCTCATCGCTGAGCGTGCAGCAGTGGATGTAGGTCGTATCCGGGCCAAGCAGTCCCGCCTTGCCCATCTCGCCCAGTTTGAAGTGCTTGCCAGCCATGCCGACGCCGACGTGCACGCTGATGCGGATGCCGACGTCCCGTGCAAGCTGCCAGTCGTGCTTCGAGACGTCGAACGTGGTGAACTCCGGACCGCGCGGCGCGAGCGCGAGTGTCAGCAGTTGATCCCCGGACGAGAAATACCGCTTCGCCACCCGCTTCACGTCGTCCGGGTGCTTCAGGCTGCTGTTGTGCCACCAGGCGGCCATGTCGAGGTTCGGCGTGCCGTAGGCGAATGTCGAGCGCAGCCCTGATTCCTGCAGTGCGGAGATCGCGGCGTCGGTGTGCTCGGGCGTGTTCTGGATGTGCGACCAGTCGAGCAGGGTGGTCACGCCGGCGTCGATGGCGCCGAGCGCACTCACCAGGTTGCCGGCGTAGGCGTCCTGGGGACGGTAGACGGGCGCGAGCGAACCGAGAATGTCCCGGAAGTACTCCTCCAGCAGCGCGTCGGGCGCGATGTTCTTGAGGATGCCCTCCCAGATGTGCCGATGCGTGTCGATGAAACCGGGCATGACGATCATGTCCGACGCGTCGATCACCTCCGCGTCCGAGACCTTCAGCCGCGGCCCGATCGACGTGATCTTCGAGCCCTCGATGAGGACGTCGGCGGTCCGGTAATTTCCGATATCCGGATCCAGCGTCAGTACGCATCCACCCTTCAACAGGATTCGCTCAATCGACATGACGTGTTCCTTTCAGGCGAGACGCGCGACAGGTGCGTGGGGGGCCGGGTCGAGCTGGTCGAGACGGAGGCGGAGTGCGCGGACGCGCTCGGCGGTGACAACGCCGGATCGCCCGCCGTCGCACGCAGCGCCGCGGAACCCGATCACGTCGGCGCCGCTCTCGAGGGCGAGTTCGATGTCGTCGGCCGTCAGCCTTCCGGCCACCGCCGCCAGCCGGCCCGCTCGTTTGGCCTCGCCGACGAACGAGGCGAGCGCGCGCGCGCTGATCAGCGAGGTAAGGCCGGCCCCGTGCTTGTTCCAGGTGTCCAGAAGTACGCCCGCGGCGTCCACGCGATCGGCGAGGTGCAGGAGCTCTTCGAGTCGGGGCGCGTCGGCACGATAAAAATCCGCATATGCCACAAGAATCAGCGCCGACGGCTGAACTGCCTGGGCAAGCGATTGGACATCGTCTGCGAGGTGATGTCGCCCGCGCATGCCGGCAAATCCCACCTTGACGAACGCTGCGCCCGTCCGGCGAGCGGCGCTGGCGCGGCCGGCGACGTCTGAATCTATGTCGCCGATCGCCGCGCTGATGGGAACGGCGTTTCCAACGGCCGTGGCGATCGCGTACAGCGCCTGCGCCGACACGGCGCCAAGCGGGCCGTTGAGCGGCTCCTTTGCGTCGACGATGTCGGCACCGCCAAAAAGGGCAGCCGACGCTTCGGCGGCATTGCGTACGCTGACCAGCAGCTGCATGAGGTTGGAAGCCTACTATGATCGCCTCGATGACGGATGCGAGTTCGCTGGCCGGACGCACGATGGTGGTGACGGGAGCCTCCAGCGGCATCGGACGCGGCATTGCGCTCGCCGCTGCGCGGGCCGGTGCTGATATCGCGTTGACCTACCATTCCAACGAAGCCGGGGCGCGGCAGACGGCAGACGGCATCGAAGCTGTTGGACGTCGTGCCGTTGTCGCGCGAATGGACCTCGGCGATCCCGATTCCGTCGCCGCGTTTGCGCGGGACGTCAGCGAGGCGTTTCGACACATCGACGCATGGGTCAACAACGCAGGCGCCGACGTCGTGACGGCCGGAGCCGAGTCATTGTCACGGCTCGACAAGCTGGACCTGTTGTTGCGGGTCGATCTGCGCGGAACGATGATTGCGTCGTGGAAGGCCGCTGAACTGATG
This sequence comes from Vicinamibacterales bacterium, assembly GCA_035647075.1. Classification (GTDB taxonomy): domain Bacteria; phylum Acidobacteriota; class Vicinamibacteria; order Vicinamibacterales; family UBA2999; genus Gp6-AA40. The sequence goes on from DASROF010000187.1 coordinate 8,063, forward strand.
GCGGCGCAGGTTGAGGGCGGCGTCATCATCAACGTCAGCTGGGATCACGTCGTCACGGGCATGGAGGGGACGAATCCCCAACTGTACGCGGCGGCCAAGGGCGGCGTGAGCGCGTTCAGCAAAGCGCTCGCGCGCAGCGTGGCGCCGACTGTGCGCGTGAACATCGTCGCACCCGGGTGGATTGAGACCGCCTTCGGCGAGGGCGTCGACCGCGATACGTACCGCGCCGTTGCCAAATCAACGCCGCTGCGGCGGTGGGGAACGCCTGCGGACGTGGCGGGAGCGGTTGTCTTTCTTGCGTCACCGGCAGCATCGTTTCTGACGGGCGAGACGATCAATGTTGGCGGTGGAGTGGTGATGTAGGAGCAAACGAATGCCGACAAAGGAACGCACGTATAGCGAGACTGAAATCGCCGACAAGCTCAAAGAGCTTCCCGGCTGGTACCTGGAGGACGGCTGGATCCGCCGCGTCTACAAGACCGACGGATGGCCGACCACGCTGATGCTGGTCAATTCGATCGGCTATCTGTCGGAGGCGGCGTACCACCATCCCGATCTGTCGGTGACCTGGGGACGACTGACGGTCAAGCTCTCCACGCACAGCGCCGGCGGCATTACCGACAAGGATTTCGAACTCGCGCGCAAGATTGAAGACGTCGTCCTCTGGCGGCCCTCGGGTGGATCGCTCGAAGGCACCCCGAACAAGTTCGTGCGCAGCGGCGATCCGCGCTGACCTGGCCTGAGCGACCGTGAACGCCAGGGGACTCACAGGGTGACCGAGGCACCCGCGGCAACACGCGCGCTGTTCGTCACCGGCAAACTCGCGGAACCGGCCCTGCGCCGCGTGCTTGCCGAGACCAGCCTTCCGTTCACGGCCGACGTCGCAGTGATGAAGATCACCGTTGCGGCGCTGATGACGACGGAGTGGATCGTCAGGCATCTCGAGGTGCCGCCTGGCACGGACCTGGTCATGATTCCCGGGTTGTGCGAGGGTGACGTCAGCCCGCTCGCCGCGAAGACAGGGGTCAGAGTTGAAAAGGGGCCGAAGGACCTGCGGGAGATCCCGCAGTATTTCGGCCGCGCTCAGGCGGTGCGTGAATACGGCGCCTGGGACATCGAGATCCTCGCCGAGATCAATAACGCCCCGCGGATGACGGGCGAGGCCGTGCGCGCGGCTGCCGAGTACTTTCGCGCCTCCGGTGCGGACATCATCGACATCGGCTGCACGCCCGGTCTCACGTTCCCCAATCTGCGGGACGTTGTCCGGGACCTCGTTGCTGCGAAGCTCCGCGTCAGCATCGACACGTTCGACGCGCACGAGATTCGTGAGGCCGTCGAGGCAGGCGCCGAACTGGTCCTCAGTATCAACAGCACCAACATCGACGTGGCGAGAGAGCTGGCTGGATCCGGCGCTCGCGTCGTTGTGGTTCCTGACCTCGGTGCATCGCTCGACACGATGGATCGCAGCGTCGAGAGGCTCGAGGCGTGGGGCGTACCCTACCTGCTCGATCCGATTCTCGAACCGATCGGGTTTGGATTCACCGCGTCACTCGAGCGATACGCGGAGACCCGGCGCCGCTATCCGCAGGCTGAGATGCTGATGGGGATCGGCAATCTCACCGAGTTGACGGCCGCGGACTCGACCGGGGTCAACGCAATGTTGATTGCCGTCTGCCAGGAGCTCGGCATCCGTTCCGTGCTGACGACCGAGGTGATTCCGTGGGCGCGCGGGTCGGTGCGTGAAATCGATATCGCACGGCGCCTGATGCACCACGCTGTCGCGCACAACACCATCCCGAAAGGGGTGGACGATCGGCTGGTGACAGTGAAGGACCCGGCGGTGCTGACGTATAGCGAAGAGGAGCTGCGTGAGCTGCAGACGCGCATCACCGATCCCAACTTCCGCATCTTTGCCGATGCTGAAGCGATTACGGTTCTCAACAATGAGCGCTTCGTGCGCGGGACGAACATTCAGGACATCTTCAACCAGCTCGACGTCGACGAGCCGACGCATGCCTTCTACCTTGGCAAAGAGCTGGCGCGGGCCAGCCTGGCGATGACACTGGGCAAGACGTATCGTCAGGAAGGCGCGCTGTCGTGGGGATATCTGACGCCCGCGGATGACGCGCGAAGCGAGCACGTCACGCTCACGCAGAAATCGCGAACGCGCCATGAGTGACATTCAACGAGGCAGTGAAGTGAGAACATCGGCCTATCCGATCGACACCCTGTTCGTCGATCGATGGTCGCCGCGCGCACTGTCCGGTGAATCACTCACTGACGATGAGCTCCTGACGCTGTTCGAGGCCGCGCACTGGGCACCGTCATCCGGGAACTCGCAGCCGTGGCGGTTTCTCTATGCCAGGCGCGACACCGAGTACTGGCCGTTGTTCTTCGATCTGCTCAATGAGAGCAACAAGACCTGGTGTCATCGTGCCGCCGCGCTGATCGTCTTCATTTCCAGAACGACTCACGAAAAAAGCGGCCGTGCGCTGGTCACGCACTCGTACGACACTGGCGCCGCCTGGATGAGCCTTGCGTATCAGGGGTGGATGAAAGGCCTCGCCGTACACGGCATGGCGGGATTCGATTATGCGCGCGCGAAAACCGCGCTGAACGTGCCGGATGATTTCACGGTGGAAGCCATGGCGGCCGTGGGCCGGCCGGGGCCGAAAGACGATCTTCCGCCGCAGCATCTCACCCGCGAGGCTCCAAGCCAGCGGAAGCCGGTGACTGAGCTGGTGTTCGCGGGTCCTTATCGCGCCGACGTGGTGTCCGGCTTCAGTCGGACGTGAGCGAAGCGTGCCGACGGTAATCGAGCTGACCGACGCTCCAGATCCGGCGCGGTGCTGTCACCAGCTGGCGGGTCTTCCATACCGCGTGTTTCTCGACAGCGCGACGCCCGGCACGCGTCTCGGACGCTTCTCCTTTCTGACGGCGGATCCTGTGTCCGTCGTCGTGAGCAAGGGCGCACGCACGGATATCCACGAGTCGGGCGCGTCACGGAGCGCCGATGGTGATGCGCTCGTGCAGGTCGCGGCACTGCTCGGTCCGCATCGAACCGAGTCGATCGAAGGGCTTCCGCCATTTCAGGGCGGAGCCGCCGGCTATCTCGCCTATGACTGGGGGCGTGTCCTCGAGCGTCTGCCTCCAAGCTGTTACGACGACCTCGCGCTGCCCGACGCCGTGCTCGGCATCTACGACTGGGTGATCGCCTGGGATCACCGTGCGTCGCGGGCGTGGCTGATCTCGACAGGCATTCCCGATACGGACGAAACCGCACGATCGCGACGAGCCAAGGATCGGGCCGCGCAGGTCATCGCCCGGTTGAATAGCGAGGCACCCCAGGACGTAGGGCACCCCTTCAGAGGTGCCTCCGATTCCGCCCCTGCCTATCCCGTCGAAGGCGGGTGGTGGGACCGCCGTCTCGACGTGCGGTCGTCCTTCACGTACGCCGGCTACATCGACGCCGTGAAGCGCGTACGTGAGTACATCCTTGCCGGCGACATCTTTCAGACGAACCTGTCGCAGCGATTCGAGGCGCCGCTCAACGAATCGCCATGGCAGCTCTATCTGCGGATGCGGGTCCGTAACGCGGCGCCGTTCGCCGCCTTCTTCGAGGCTCCCGAGGTATCCGTCATCAGCGCGTCTCCCGAGCGTTTCCTCCGCGTCGATGATGCCGGACATGTCGAAACGCGGCCCATCAAGGGGACGATGCCGCGCGGGTTTGGACCTGAGCACGACGGTGCACTGGGGCAGGCGCTTTCGGAGAGCGCGAAGGATCGTGCTGAGAATCTGATGATCGTCGATCTGATGCGCAACGATCTGTCGCGCGTCTGCAGTCCGGGAACCGTGCGCGTCCCCGAACTGTTTACGCTCGAGCACTACGCCACAGTCCACCATCTCGTGTCGACCGTGGTCGGGCAGCTGGCGCCAGGTCTCGATGCGTTCGATTTGCTGCGTGCCGCGTTCCCGGGCGGATCCATTACCGGCGCGCCGAAAGTGCGGGCGATGGAAATCATCGCCGAGCTCGAGCCGTCCCAGCGCAGTGTCTACTGCGGGTCGCTCGGCTACTGCAGCGTCACCGGCGCGCTCGACACCAGCATCGCCATTCGAACGGTCATCGCGCCAACCGGCCGCGGCCGCGTCTACTTCAGCGCGGGCGGCGGGATCGTGGCCGACTCCGACCCTGAGCAGGAGTACCGCGAGACGCTGCACAAGGCTCGTGGCATGATCGACGCGTTGGGGCACCCCTGAAGAGGGCACCCCTGAGGGGGGCGCCCTACGGTCCATGATCCTGCTCATCGATAACTACGACTCGTTCGTCCACAACCTGGCGCGTTACGTGCGCGAACTGGGGTGGGAGGCCGTGGTCCGCCGCAACGACGCGATCACGGTTGATGAGGTCGAGCGGCTCGCGCCGTCGCACATCATCATTTCGCCCGGACCGTGTACGCCGGCGGAGGCAGGGATTTCCACGGAGCTGGTTCGCCGGCTCGGGTCGTCCACCCCGATTCTCGGTGTGTGCCTCGGCCACCAGTGCATCGGCGCGGCGTACGGCGGCCCGATCGTGAGAGCGGTGCGCCCGGTTCATGGCAAGACGTCCGCGATCGTGCATGACGGCTCGAGCATCTTCAGGGGTCTGCCGTCGCCAATGCGCGTCGCCCGCTATCACTCGCTCGTGATCGGCGCGCGCGATGTCCCATCGACGCTGCGTGTGCTGGCGACGGCGCGCGACGATCACGAGGTGATGGCGGTTGAACATCGCGAGTATCCAGTGATCGGCGTCCAGTTTCATCCCGAATCCGCGGCGACCGAGTACGGCTACGCGATGCTCGATCGGTTTCTGCGCGGCGACCGTGCGCGGCTCGCAGACGTCCCGGCGCGCGCCGACGGCGCGCCCGGCACGCCGCCGCCGGTCGAGGACGAGCCGCTGGCGTTCGTGCCTCCTCCGGTGGAGCATGTGCGGTGACCGACACGCACACCGTGGTATGGGTGGATGGGCAGCGCCTCCCGTTCGAAGGCGCGCACATCTCGGCGCGCGATCGTGGCTTCACGCTGGCCGACGGCGTCTTCGAGACGATGAAGGCGCGCAACGGAAAGGTGTTCCGCCTCGATCAGCACCTGACCCGGATTGAGGGGGCGCTGCGTGTGCTGGCGATCCCGGTCCCGGACGAACTGCGCGAGTGGGTGGACAGCGCGATCGGCGCCTCGCACCTGCCGGAGGCGGGCATCCGGTTGACGGTCACGCGCGGCATTGCGTCAGGCGGCGTCGCGGTCCCTGTGGATCCGACGCCGACGGTCGTCGTGACACTGGCGCCGCCACCGGTGTTCGGCTCGTCGATCTATGAGGAAGGACTGACCGCGCGAGTTGCCTCCGGACGACGAAACGAGCACTCGATGACCGCGGGCCTCAAGACGCTGGCGTACACGGATTCGATCGCCGCGATGCTGGAAGTTCGTCGTGACGGCGCAGACGAGGCGCTGTTTCTCGATACGGACGGCCACTGTTCGGAAGCCACCGCCAGCAACCTGTTCGCGATGATCGATGGACGGCTGGCGACGCCTCCCACGACGTGCGCTGCGCTTCCAGGAATTACGCGCGCGGTGGTCATCGAGCTCGCCGCTGGACTTGGCCTGACGGTCGACGACCGGCCGTTCGACCTCGCCAGATTCAAGTTCGCAACGGAAGCGTTCCTCACCAGCTCGCTGCGCGGGATCGCGCCGCTCGTCCGGCTGGATGGATATCCGATCGGCGTCGGAAAGCCTGGATCGGTCACCCGTCAGGTGATGGCGGCATATGGCGAGCTCGTCACGCGGGAGTGCGGCGCGTGATCATCGAGACCATCGTGACCACGATGGACGCCGAGGGCGCGGTGAATTGCGCACCCATGGGAGTGGAGTGGGATCCTGATCTCCAGCCAGACGCCATCGTGCTGAAGCCGTTCCTCGAGACAGCCACCTATCGAAACGTGCTGGCCACGCGGGCTGCGGTGGTGAATCTCGTCGATGATGTGCGCGTGTTTGCGAAGGCCGCGATCAGCAACCCGGCGTATGAGACTGTGCCAGCGGAGACCGTACGCGGCGTGGTGCTCGCTGGCGCGTGCTCGTGGCGAGAGCTGGAGGTCACATCGATCGACAGCACGCCGCCTCGATCGCGAATCGAGACACGCACGGTTCATCAGGGCGTCCGCCGTGAATTCATCGGTTTCAACCGTGCTCGTCATGCCGTGCTCGAAGCGGCGATTTACGCCACCCGCGTCCATATGCTGTCGCGCGACTTCCTGCTCGCCGAAGTCGATCGGCTTCAGGTGATCGTTGATAAGACCGCCGGTCCACGTGAGTTCGAAGCGATGGATCTGCTCGCGCAGTACATCCGGAGCGCGCAGACACCATGACCACGCCCGGTACCGAAGTCTTCGTCGAAGCGCCCGCGCGCCTGCACTTCGGAGTCCTCGATCTTCGCGGCGAGCTCGGGCGATGGTTTGGCGGGATTGGCGCGGCGGCTCCTGAAGCGACGCTGTTGCTGTCGGCATCGAAGGCGCTGACCGTCAGCGCGCATGGCGCGGACGCGCCGCGGGTGGCGGGGTTCGCGAAGCGCTTTCTTGACCACCACCACATTCGCGAAGGGGCGCGGATCTGTGTTCACCGCACGCTGCCGCGGCATGCCGGCCTCGGATCCGGTACTCAGCTCGCGCTGTCCGTTGCGCGCGCGCTCGCCGAGCTCTACGGCGTTGACACCGACCCGCCGGCGCTGGCACAGGCCGTCGGTCGCGCGCGCCGGTCTGCCATCGGCACCTGGATCTTTTCGGGTGGCGGGCTCGTCGTCGAAGGCGGACGTCATACCGGGTTCGACAACTGTGGGCCGCTCATCGCGCGCGTGCCGTTTCCGCCGGACTGGCGGTGCGTGGTGGCCGTTCCCGCTGGAAAGGGCCTCAGCGGCGTTCGCGAAGAGGAGGCGTTTTACCGGCTGCCGATGCCGCGACAGGAAGAGGTCGAGCGCGTCGCGCATCTCGTGCTCCTCCTGCTCCTGCCGTCTGTCGTCGACGCCGACCTCTCGAACTTCGGCCGCGCGCTCTCGCAGATCCAGGAGATCACCGGCCGCTGGTTTGCCGCCGTGCAGGGGAGCACGTTTGCGACAGGCGTGAGCGAGGAGCTCGTGCACCGCATGCGCGAGTGGCGTGCGCTTGGTGTCGGCCAGAGCTCCTGGGGCCCGGCCGTCTACGGCATCGTCGGCCGCGACGATGATGCGCAGCGGCTCGCCGATCGCGCCCGAGACTTTGTTGGTCCCGAAGGCGTCGTATATGTGGGTCCATTCCGCCGCGAAGGCGCGCGCGTCTGGACGCGCGACGCCGCCAGCACGGGCATGGAAGGTGGGCTGACGACACCATGAGGAGTCGCTTGAACGACAGCTGGGTTGTCAGCAGCACCTGCCGGCTCGTCTACTAATCGCACCTTCTCGCACCTTTCGCACCGACCGGCAAAGCCTCCTTGCACCGACAGCGAAGCCTCCTTGCACCGACGGCAAAGCCTCCTTGCACCGACAGCGAAGCCTCCTTGCACCGACGGCAAAGCCTCCTTGCACCGACAGCGAAGCCTCCTTGTACCGACAGCGAAGCCTCCTTGCACCGACGGCGAAGCCTCCTTGCACCGACAGCGAAGCCTCCTTGCACCGACAGCGAAGCCTGCTTGTACCGACCCCCATGCTAGGATCCGCGCGCAATGACCCCCAATCGCTGGCGCATTCCCATCGGCGCGGTTCTCGTCCACATCTGCATCGGCTCCGTCTACGCGTGGAGCACGTTCAATCGTCCGATCCAGGCGCTGTTTCCTGACAGTCCGTGGTGGTTCAGTCCGCCATACACGACGTTTACAACGGCACTCGCACTACTCGGGCTGAGCGCGGCGTTCGGTGGGCCGTGGGTCGAGCGTCGCGGGCCGCGCGTGGCCGCCACGGCAGCAGCGCTGTTCTTCGGCACGGGCCTGTTGATCGGCGGCGCGGGCCTCGCGATGCGCCAGTCGGTGCTCGTGTTTCTCGGCATGGGGCTGATCGGCGGTATCGGCTGCGGTCTCGGCTACATCTCGCCCGTCAGCACGCTGGTGAAGTGGTTTCCCGATCGCCGCGGGATGGCGACCGGCATGGCGATCATGGGATTCGGCGGTGGCGCGTTCGTGGCCGGCTATCTCAACGTCTACCTGATGGATCGCGTCGGCGTCGCCCGGACGGTGATGGTGCTGGGTGTGACGTACCTGGTCGTGATGCTGCTCGGTTCCCGGCTGATGGAGTCACCGCCGCCGGGATGGAAGCCTGCCGGATGGACCGGACCGACGAAGACACACGCGATGATCGCCACGAGCAGCGTGACGCGGAATCAGGCGGTGTCGACAGTCCAGTTCTTTCTGCTCTGGGGCATCCTGTTCATCAACGTGACGGCAGGCATCGGCATTCTTGCTCAGGCGTCGCCGATGATGCAGGACATGTTCGGACGCACGCCGGGGCAGGCCGCGGCGGTGGTGTCGATCATCAGCCTCTTCAACGCCGGCGGCCGGTTCATGTGGGCGTCAGGCTCGGATTACATCGGCCGGCGCAACACGTACACGATCTTCTTTGTCCTCCAGGTCGTTCTCTTCCTCCTCATTCCGGGAATTGCGTCGCGCGGGAGTTGGCTGCTCTTTCAGATCAGCCTGTTCATCATCTTCACGATGTACGGCGGCGGGTTCGCAACCATTCCCGCGTTCCTGGCAGACATCTTCGGCCCTGAGAACGTTGGCGCCATACACGGCGCCCTGCTGACGGCCTGGAGCGCCGCGGCGATCGCCGGGCCGGTAATCATCACCGAGCTGTCGAATCGCGCAAAGGCCGCGCTTCCGCCCGGCGGAAACCGCGTCCACATCTATGACAACCCGTTGCAGGTGCTGGCTGCGCTGCTTGCGGTTGGATTCGTGCTGACGCTGCTGGTGCGGCCGCTCAAACAGGAGCAATATCAGACGACATGAGCAACCTGCTCACGCGAATCCTGAGCTGGCTGGGGTTGATCAGCGAGCCTGGGGCGGATCCGGGGTTGCCTCGAGACCCCTATTCAAGAAAGCCTGCGCCCGTTCGCCGAGGCCCGAAGAGTCGGTCTGGCGCCGTCGCGGTTGCGGAACCCGACGAATAGTCGCAGATTCCCTGTGCATGGGTTCAGATTCCTTGTAACTGCGTTCGGATTCCTTGATGACAGGACACTTTGCCCTGTGCGCGGAACCGATTCCCTGTGCGCGCGGCCTGTTTAACGGTGTGAGCGACTAGATGCCATGTGACAGCGGTCGATGAGGCGGCTTCAGGCTGCCGATTCCCCTTCGCGGGCTGGGTCACCGGTCGCCATCGGCGCGGATGCCCTGTCACTGGCGCGATGCCACGGGCGTTTCCCTGTGAGTCGCCCCGGATTCCTTTGCCCCACGCGCAGCAGGCAAGGCATCTCGCGCGATTCCTTTTGAATCTGCAGTTTGCATGTCGTCCGCCCCCTGATTCAAATGCGATCAGGGCATCACGACACGGAGCTTCAGCAGGTCCGCTACAGCGTCCAAGCGCTTTCCGATGGTGATGTAGCCATCTGCCATCTTCTTCACGTTCTCGTTCGTCTCTTCCAGTTCGACTCTTGTCGCCATTCGTTCTCGGATCTCCGTCAGCGTCCGCTCCATCCGATCGAGCCGAGCCTCCATCCGATCCATTCGGCTTTCCAATCGATCCAGACGCGCCTCAATCCGGTCGAGTCGCTCTGGAACCTCTCCGTCGGGTGGGGACGTCTCACGCGCGACGCGTGGCTTGGCAGGCTTGTCGAAGGCCGCTTGGATCAACTCTCCGTGATGTCTGGCGTCGGCCACCAGATCGTCCAGTGCCTGCGTCAGCTCCCCGGTTGAACTCTTCCCGGGTCACGGTTCTCGTCTGACTTTCGGACATGGGACGACGATGCCATCGTCGTCGGGGGAATCAAGGGAGGCGTATACTTCGCGACGATTCAGGTGTGATGAGCCGGCATCTTCTTGCGGTGTTGACGGCGCTCGTCCTTGGCACGCAGGCCGCGGCTCAAGCCAGCCCGGATTCGAATGCCCGTCTCGCGGAGCTCCAGCAATGGATGGGCCTCGCGGCACAGCACGCGCCGGGACGTGTCGACGACGCCGTGACGATGGTTCGATCCTGGAGCCGCGAGTCGCTGCAGAGTGTACGCGACGATCTTGCGGCGATCCGCCTGTTGCTGTGCGAGCGTTGCGCACGTCCGCAACAGGCCGACACATTCAAAACGGAATACGTGAAGGCCGATGGTCAGCTGTCGTGGCGTACTGTCTATGCCTTCAGACATATCGGCGACCTCACCGCATTCGTCAAGCGCGTGGGGGCCACGCTGGATGTGAACGATCTTCTCAAGCGTGGTGCCCTGTTGCATACGGACGTCGCGTTGCGAGCACCGCCGATCATGAGGTTCGCGCCGTCTGCCACATACCTTCCGTTGCAACGGACGGTGATCGCCCTCGGCGACGGCGGCCAGACGGGCGTCGAAGAGACCGTTGATCACATGGAGATGGCGAGGCGCCTGCTCGAGCTGGTGACAGCCGATCCGCGCGCGGATCTGCAGTCCGCGCCCGAGCGTGATCCGATGGTGCGTATCTGGTACCGGGCCACGATGGGCGCGTTGCTCGATCGTCGTCAGCTCGATACGAGCCACACGCTGGCGGCACTTCAGCTCCTGCCCGGTGAGGGGACGGTGCTGTTCCTGGCGGCGGCGCAGCATGAAGCGCTCGCGTCGCCGCGCTACCAGCGATCCGTCGCCACCAGGACGATTGGCGATACCTCGGTGATCGAGTCGGAGCAGGACGAGTTGCGCCGTGCGGAGGAGTTGTTCCGGAGAGCCCTGAAGAGCGACCCGGAGTATCTCGAGGCGCATCTTCGTCTTGGCCAGGTGCTCGGCCGGCTTGGTCGACATGAAGAGGCATTGACCGAGTTGCGGCTGGCGTCGGCGTCGACCGACCCGCTGCTGTCCTATTACGGTCAGGTACTCATCGGACGTGAGCACGACGCGCTGGGGCACCGCGTGGACGCGCGCACAGCGTATGAGAGCGCGGCAAAGCTCTTTCCGCGGGCACAGGCGCCGCTGCTGGCGCTGAGCGAGTTCGAAATGCGTTCGGGCAACCAGCGCGCGGCACGCGAGTGGCTGGACCGCGCGTTGGCGTCACAAACGGGAACGGCGGCCATAGATCCGTGGGCTTCTTACCTCCAGGCGGCCGGACGAATGGGCAATGCATTCCTCTCGTCGATCGGGGCATCGCTCGCGACAGGTTCAGTCGCCCGATGAAACCCGCACCTCGGCTGGCGGCGATAGTGGCGGTGCTGGTGGCAGGCAGCGTTGTCGTTCTCGTCGCGCAGCAGCCACCGCCGACGTTTGGCAGACGCGTTGACGCGGTTCGTGTCGATGTCCTCGTCACCGACAAGGGGACGCCGGTCACCGGACTGACCGCGGCGGACTTCGAAGTTACCGATAACGGCGTGACGCAGCAGGTCGAGCTCCTCGCGTTCGATCAGTTGCCGCTGAACGTGATCATGGCGTTCGACATCAGTGAGAGCACCGCCGGCGAACGGCTGCTGCAACTGCAAATCGGCGCGCGTGCCGTCCTGGGCACGCTCGCGGGCGGCGATCGCGCGGCGCTGCTGACCTTCAGCGACCGAGTGACGCTGCGGCGCGCGCTCACCAGCGATTTGGCAACCGTCCGTGCGGCGGTCAACGAGCTCTCGGCGTCCGGCGGAACCGTGCTCGTGGACGGCGCCTATTCGGCATTGATGCTGGCCGGATCCGACTCAGGTCGTGACCTCGTGATCGTCTTCAGCGATGGCCTGGACACCGACAGCATCCTCACCGCCGACCGCGTGCTGGACACTGCGCGCCGCACCGAGGCCGTGATCTACGGGGTCACGGCCGGGAGTTCAGGCCGGATTGGCTTCGTCAAAGGCCTTGTCGATCAGACCGGCGGGCAGTCGCTCGAGATCCCGTCAGCCATCGATCTGCAGAAGACGTTTGCCGGGATCGTGGACGAGTTCCGCCGGCGGTACGTCCTCAGCTTCACACCACGCGGCGTGAGCGCCACGGGGTGGCACCGGCTGCAAGTCCGCGTCAAAGGACGACGGGCAACGGTTGTGGCCCGTCAGGGTTATACCGCGGGATAACGCCTGCCTGGCGTGACGCGCCTCTGCCGACGTCGGCCTGGATTCCTGGAACCCCGTAACATATCGGGACACGTCTCCAATGAACCGCCCAACCAAGGCTGCAACCAATGATGTCCGCATGCGCGGGTTCGCACGGCGCCATACCGTGGCGGCGGCGCTCGAGTGGCTCGACGCGCAATTGCAGACGCTGGACGCGGAGACGGTGCCTCTCAGCGTTGCGGCCGGACGCGTAGTGGCCAGCGCGATCACGAGCGACGTCGACGTTCCCGGTTTCGATCGCGCGACGATGGACGGATATGCGGTGGTGGCTGCCAGTACCGACGGTGCCGGCTCGTACAGCAGGCTGTCGCTCACGGTGATTGGCGACTCGATGCCGGGGCGCCCGTTCGAGGGGTCCCTTCAGCAAGGCGAGGCGGTGCGCGCGATGACAGGTGCGCCGATGCCGGGCGGCGCCGACGCGGTACTGCCGGCGGAGTTTGTGGAGGTCGAAACCGAGGGTCCGGCTAAAGCCGGACACTACATCCATGCGCTTGCGGCCGTCTCTCCTGGCAAGAACGTGGGGCGGCGAGGAGAAGACATCACGCGCGGGGCAGTGGTGCTCGAACGTGGTCGGCGCCTTCGTCCCCAGGACGTGGGTGTGCTCAGCTCGATCGGCCATGGACAAGTGAGCGTGGTACGACGGCCACGCGTCCGCCTCGTGGTGACCGGCAACGAGCTGCTTCCCGCCGGATCGCGGCCGGAAGGCGTTCATATCGCCGACGCCAATGGGCCGATGCTCAGCGCGCTGATCGAACGAGACGGCGGTCTGGTGGACTTTCCAGGTCTGGTGCGCGACGACCGTCAGTCGATTCTCAACGGACTCACCGCCGACGCCGACATCGTCATCGTCTCCGGCGGTTCGAGCGTTGGCGTGGAGGATCTGGCGCCGACACTCGTTGCGGAGCACGGCGAGCTGGCGGTGCACGGCATCGCCATGCGGCCAAGCAGTCCGACCGGTTTCGGGCGCATCGGCCGCCGGCTGGTGTTCCTGCTTCCTGGCAACCCGGTCTCCAGCCTCTGTGCCTACGACTTCTTTGCCGGCCGCGCGATCCGCGCACTCGCTGGACGCGACAAGGCGTGGCCGTATCGGCAGGTGCGCGCGACGTTGCAACGAAAGATCAGCTCGCCGGTTGGCCGCCTCGACTACGCACGCGTGAAGCTCGTGAACGGCCTGGTCGAGCCGATCGCGGTCGGCGGCGCCTCCGTGCTTTCCTCAACGACGCGCGCGGACGGCTTCGTGATCGTGGGCGATGACAGCGAGGGTTTTGCCGAAGGCGCAGAGGTGGATGTCTGGCTCTATGCCTGAGCAGGATCAGTTCCTTCAGGTTGTCGATCGGGACGAAGCCGAGCGCCGCTTCCGCGCTGCGCTCGATCTCGCGCCTCGCGGTGTCGAGCGGATCCCGCTCGATGCGGCGCTTGGTCGAGTGCTTGCCGTCGACGTCCTGGCTCCCGTCGACGTTCCATCCTTCGATCGATCCAACGTCGACGGTTTCGCGGTCGTGGCCGAAGACACGTTCGGCGCATCGGAAGAGAACCCGCGTGTCGTGCGCCTGACCGACGACGAAATTCACACGGGGGTGGTCCCGAAAACCGCTATTCGTCACGGAGAGGCCGTCGCGATTGCCACTGGTGGCATGATGCCGCGCGGCGCAGACGCCGTGGTCATGGTGGAGCACGTGGAGACGCGTGGCGGCACGTTGCGCGTGGCCCGAGCCGTGACACCCGGTGCCGGCGTTTCGTTTGCGGGGACCGACATTACCGCTGGCGAGACGGTCCTGCGACAGGGGCAACTGCTGACGAGCCGCGACACCGGCGTGCTCGCCGCAGTGGGCGTTGCGGAGGTCGATGTCTGGCGCAAACCGGTCGTGGCGATTCTCTCGACGGGCGACGAGATCATCGCGCCCGGTGATCCGATGCAGCCGGCGCGCGTCTACGACTCAAACGGGCAGGTCCTTGCAGATGCGGTGCGCGAGGCCGGCGGCGAGCCGGCACGGCTCGGGATCGTTGCTGACGATGCGCCAGCGTTGCGCGACCGGGTGCGTCAGGCGCTCGAATTTGCCGACATGGTCCTGCTCTCCGGCGGAACGAGCAAAGGCGCCGGCGACGTCTCGTATCGCGTCATTGCCGAACTGACTGATCCCGGCATCGTTGCCCACGGCGTGGCGCTGAAGCCGGGCAAGCCGATCTGTCTGGCGGCTACCGGCGGCCGTGCGGTGGTCGTGCTGCCAGGGTTCCCGACGTCCGCCATCTTCACCTTCCACGAATTCGTTGCTCCGGTCTTGCGGATGCTCGCCGGCCGCGCGGGCGAAGAGCGAACCGTGGTTCAGGCACGTCTAGCGGTCAAGGTAAACAGCGAGATCGGCCGCACGGAGTACCTG